>DRQG01000070.1 GCA_011369465.1 Caldithrix abyssi | reverse complement strand
GTCTTATTGATGAAATTAAAAAACAAAAAATGGAACAAAAACGCCGCGAACAGGAAAAACTACCTTTTTAAATTTATTGGCTCTATGCCAAATGGTGCTTTTGTTCATGCCAAGTGACATTATTCTTCATTCATAATTCTTAATTATCCCACTTCCGCTCTGTATTTTTTGTTGCGCTTTTTGTAAATTGCTGTCGATTAAAATTTTTCTATCAAATTTATATTCCGGAGAGGAAAAATGAACAATTTAGATATTTCTCGAGCCATGACCATTAAACTGGACGGCGAACTGCCGCCTAAAAAAGAATTTTTACCGGGCATTCGCCGGGCGCCCAATCGCGGCTTTACGCTCACCCGCAACGAAACGGTGATTGCGCTTAAGAATGCCTTGCGCTATGTACCGCAGGAATGGCACGAAGTTCTGGCGCCGGAATTTCTGGAAGAACTGCGCACCATGGGGCGTATTTACGGTTACCGCTTCCGTCCCGAAGGTCGTATTTACGGCAAGCCGGTGGACGAATACAAAGGGATCCTGGAAGCCCGCGCCCTGCAGGTGAATATTGATAACAATCTCGATTTTGAAATAGCCCTTTATCCCTACGAATTGGTTACTTACGGCGAAACCGGGCAGGTGTGCCAAAACTGGATGCAGTATCTGCTGATCAAAAAATATCTGGAAGTAATGAAAGAAGACCAGACGCTGGTGATTAGCTCCGGTCACCCCGTAGGCCTGTTTCCGTCGCATCGTATGGCGCCGAGGGTGATTTCCACTAACGGTCTGATTGTAGGTCAGTGGGATAATCCGGAAGAGTTCCGCCGGCTGGCGGCCATGGGTGTTTCCAATTACGGACAAATGACCGCGGGCGGCTGGATGTATATTGGGCCGCAGGGCATTGTGCACGGCACGTACATCACTTTACTGAACGCCGGGCGGCTTTATCTGGGCATACCGGAGGATAAGGATTTGCAGTGCAATTTGTTTGTTACCTCCGGTTTGGGCGGTATGTCGGGCGCCCAGGCCAAAGCCGTGGAAATCGCCGGCGGTATCGGCGTGATTGCCGAGGTGGATTACAGCCGTATCGAAACCCGCCATTCACAAGGCTGGGTGAGTAAAGTATCCGCTAATCTGGATGAAATTGCCGGCTGGATCGAAGAACATAAACGTCTGCAGAAACCCGTATCCATCGCTTATCACGGTAATGTGGTTGACCTGCTGGAATATTTGGATAAAAATGATATCGAAGTACCCCTGCTTTCCGACCAGACCTCCTGCCATGTGGTTTACGAGGGCGGCTACACACCGGCGGGCGTTACCTTTGAGCAAGGCCGGGAATTGATTAAAAACGATCCGCAACGGTTTAAAGAACTGGTTGACGAGTCCCTGCGTCGTCATTACCGGGTGTTAAAACGCCTTGCGGAAAAAGGCGGGCATTTCTGGGATTACGGCAACAGCTTTATGGCCTCGGTGTTCGACGCCGGTGAACGGGATATCGCCAAAAACGGACGGGACACTAGCGAAGGCTTTATCTGGCCCTCTTATGTGGAAGATATTATGGGCCCCATCTGTTTTGACCGCGGTTTCGGGCCGTTCCGCTGGGTGTGCCTGAGCGGTAAAGATGAAGACCTGCATAAAACCGATCAGGCGGCTATGGAATGCATCGACCCCAAACTGAGTTCTTTGCACCGCGACAATTACCACTGGATTGCCACCGCCGAACAAAACAAACTGGTGGTGGGCACAAAAGCGCGTATTTTGTACGCCGATGAAGAGGGCCGGGTACGTATTGCGCTAAAGTTCAACGAAATGGTGCGAAAAGGTGAGATCGGCCCGGTTATCTTAGGACGCGATCATCACGACGTGTCCGGTACGGATTCGCCTTTCCGGGAAACGGCCAATATATACGACGGCAGTCGCACCACAGCCGATATGTCCGTGCAATGCTTTGGCGGCAACATTGCCCGGGGTATGACCCTGGTCGTGCTTTCCAACGGCGGCGGCGTGGGCATCGGCCGGGCTTCCAACGGCGGCAATGGCATCGTTCTGGATGGCAGCGAACGTATGGATCAAGTGGTAAAAATGGGTCTTTCCTGGGATGTGATGGGCGGCGTGGCCCGGCGCAACTGGGCGCGTAATCCTAACGCCGTGCATACAGCGATAGAGTGGAACAAAAAACATAAGGACAACGGCCATCTCACTTTGCCGTTTATCCCGCAGGAAGGTTTGGTCGAAGCGTTAGTAGATAAATATTTTTAGCCTAAAGACAGGTTGCGTGAATTATGGAAGCTAAAAAGGTTAATCCGCAAAAAGATCGCCTGTCCACGCATATCCTGATAGGTTTGGGCGCCGGCGTATTAGTTGGGCTGTTTCTCGGTGAAAAAGCCGAATTTTTCACCACCATAGGGGACGCCTTCATCGGCCTGCTGCAAATGACCGTTATGCCGTACATTATAGTCTCGCTTATTGCCAGCCTGGGTAAAATTTCTTTAAGCGAATGGAAAAAACTCATTCTCAACGGCGTGACAATTTTGCTGTTCCTATTGGCCATTGGAATAATTACCATAACGGTTCTGCCGCTTATCCTGCCGCACTGGGAATCGGCAAGCTTCTTTCGCCCGGATATTATTGCCCAAAACAAATCGTTTGATTTTGTGCGCTTATATATTCCTTCCAACCCTTTTTCTTCTATGGCCAATAATGTCATTCCGGCGGTGGTACTTTTTTGTATTTTTATAGGTATGGCTCTGGCAAAAATAAACGGCAAAGAAAAATTAATTCCTTTGCTGGATATTCTATCGGAAACTTTGAACAAAGTGAATAAAATGATCATCCGCTTAACGCCTTACGGCGTATTTGCCATTGCCGCAGGAAGCGCAGGAACGCTCTCTTTGGAGGAATTGGGTAGATTGCAGGCCTATATTCTGCTGTATTCGATGGCCTTCCTGTTACTAACATTTTGGGTGTTGCCATCCCTGATCAGTGCATTAACGCCCATAAAATTTAAAGATTTCTTCAATATTTCCAAATCCACCTTGATTACAATCTTTGCCACCGGGAAGATTATCGTCGTTTTGCCTCAACTTATCGATAATATAAAAGAAATCCTCAGCCGTGAAAACCTGAGTAAAGAAGAAAATGAAAATGCTGTCGATATTATGATGCCGCTGGCTTACCCTTTTCCCAATCTCGGCAGTTTTGTGATTCTGGTATTCATTCCTTTTGTGGCCTGGTTTATCGGGGACGCCATCACGGGAGAAAAACTGCCCGTATTTCTGGGCGCTTCGCTCATAAGCAGTTTCGTTTCGCCAACCGTTGTACTGCCGTTTTTACTGGACCTGATGCATCTACCGTCCGAAATGTTTAATCTTTTCGTTGTGTCGTCGGTTTATACCGACCGCATTCGCGTCGTCCTGGGTGCGGTTCATTTGATGACGCTTACCATCCTGGCCATAGGTTTTTCCGCCGGCTTCGCCAAATTCTCCTTTAAGCGGGTAGGAAAAAAAATCATCATAACGATTTTGATCTGGACGAGCGTTTCTTTTGCTTTAAATCGGTATCTGTCTTTTGTCCTGCAAGGTTCATATAAAGAATATGACCGTTTTGTCGGGATGACTTTAAATCGTCATAAAATCCGGATGGAAATAAAAAAAATGCCGGAAATACAACCGCAAAAACCGGCCCCCGGCGCATCCAACTACGATCTCATAAAACAACGGGGAACAATACGTGTGGGATATTTACGGGATCAACTGCCCTTTGCCTTTGTTAATAACAAAAATCAATTGGTCGGTTTTGATATAGACATGGCCTACGATCTGGCCGAAGAATTGGGCGTTAAACTGATTATCATAAAAGTCAAAAAAAATGAAATGTATCGAGCCTTGCAGGAAGGGTATTGCGATATCATTATGTCCGGTGTTCCAATTACGCTCACCCATCTGGACGAAATAAACTATACAAATTCATATATCAGTCAAACTATGGCCTTTATTGTGCCCGATTATCGAAAGAAAGAGTTCCTCTCTCTGGAAGATGTGCAGAAAAAAGATACGCTTCATCTGGTTATTCCACAATGGTCTTATTATGCGGGGAAATTGCGTAAACTTCTGCCGCAGGCTAAAATTAGCGTCATATCCAGCCCCCGCCTTTATCTGAACGGTAAAATACAGGGTGCGGATGCCCTTATATACTCCGCCGAAGCCGGGTCGGCCTGGACATTGATTTATCCAAAGTACAGCGTGGTTGTTCCAAAACCAACGGTCATCAAGATTCCATTGGCCTATCCTATTGCCAGAGACGATATCCGCTGGCGTGATTTCCTCAATACGTGGATTGAAATCAAGAAAGGGAACGGTACGATAGACGAGTATTTTAAATACTGGATTTTCGGAAAAGGAGCGGAGAGCAAAGGCGAGCGATGGTCGGTCATCAAAGATGTGCTCCATTGGACGGAATGAACGGCAGGTGGAAGGCGGGTACTGTTCACCAAGAGGCCCGAAGCCGCTATGGTGATGAAGAAGGACGGTCGCGCCAGTACATCTTCTTAACCATTCCGGCGTTTTCCGGGAGGGTTGTAACGGTAATTTCACTCACGGGATTAAACCGGTAAAAACGGATGATTTGCGGTTCGGCGCGATCAATGAAAGCCAGTTGGTCTTTACCGGGAGCAATACAGAACAGCAGTGTGTCCTGCCCGCTGTAAACATCTTCCTCAAATACACCGGAAATCTTTGCTTTCTTTAAATCTTTTCCCGTCGTACTGTTGAATACAATATAGCTTTCGTTAATGAACTGAATAGTTCCTGTGGCCGTACTGGGATAATATTTTAAAACGGTCAGATCGAAAATCTGTTCGCCCGCGCTAACAAATTGTCCTCTTGGTGAAAAATCCACGGCTATAGAAGACGAATCGGTTAGTTTGACCGGCGCTCCGTTGGGGATTTTTCGGACATAAAATCCATCGCTTTGCGTATAGGCAAGGCCGTTGCCGCCCTTGTCAAAAAGAGGGAAGTCCGCCCACAAGGCAGGCCCTTTGTCCATTTCATACACCGTTTCGCTTTCCGGATACAGGAGATTAATCCTGCCGTTCTGTTCGAACAGAACGGTGTACGCAATGATGTTCCCATAAGCGTTTATGGTTATGGGCCCTTTTAACAGTCCGCTATTTGTGAAATAGCGCCATTGCCGGGTTACAACGGAATACAAACCGATGGTGCTGTCCGGAATGCTTGCGACAATATATTCTCCGAAATAAGCTGCCGAAAAATCGAGCGGTTGCCAGGCGGAATCGTTGAGCAGGGTAAAGCGGTCGCTTTCCACGCTGTACTGGTAAATCTGTTGTTGATCCGTGAAAAGGAAAATATTCCCGGCCGGTCTCGTCTCGTTTTCATCCCCCGAACCATTATCGTCCGAACCGGAAGTGGGCGCGCATTGATACAGTAAACCGAATAAGGAAACCAACAGTACAAAGACCAGCAAATTTTGTTTATTCATTATTATTTCCGGTATTGCCCGTGTTTTTACGCTTCCAAAAATTATTGAGAAAAAGCTGGTATCCCTGGCCAGGCGGAGCCAACTCAAATTTTTCATTAAACTCATTTTCGTTTTGGATGATATATGTCAGGCGTGCTTTAAAACCGGCAGGCAGGTTTTCCAGCTGTTCCGTAACAAAGACAAAGGTGGAAGTATCTGCCGAAAGGCTGTCCAGTACAAATTGATTGATAAAACCTTCGCTGTTAAATTGCCGCACCACATAGGTATTCCGTATCCGGTCGTAACTGAAAAACGTCCAGTCTTCATGAATTTCTCCGGTAGGATTTTTTTCCTGAGGCTTAAATACGGAACGGTTGCTGAAGAAAAGATATTGTTCATTAAGAATGAGTTTATACTCCCGGCTTCCTTTGCCGTATCCGGAACGACCGGTTTCCACGCCATCCCAGGCGCCCAAAAAATAACGAAACGATGCCCAGATATCCGGTTTGACGGCAGACTCTTGTGCATGCACAAAGGACATAAAAAGGATTAAAAAAAACACTGTTTTTCGTATCATAGAATCGCACCAAACCAATTGGTGTAAATACAACAATAATTGCGTATCATTAAAAGTATTGTTTAGATCGGAACGGACTACAATTTTTTATCCGTACCGAATTCACAGCCCCATAAACATCGTTTTAAATAATTTTTACAAATGGGGATAATTTTGATCAGGCTGCCATTTCCGAATAGCGAGCCAGCAAGGCTTCCAGTTCATCCAGCCCGAAATGGCGGCTAAAGCGTTTCGCTTCTTTTCCTTCCACAAAAACGATCACTGTGGGTACCGCAAAAATGAGGTGCTGACCGCTAAGCTCCGGCTGCTCATGGGTGTTGACGTACAGAAAATCGACATTGTCAAAGGTTTCGGTTAGCGCCTTTACTTTCGGACGCAGCACCTTGCATACATTGCAGGCCTCATGTGAAAAATAAGCCACCAGAATTAAAGATTCTTTAATTGTCTTTTCAATTTGTCCTTTACCCATCGGGTTCTCTCCGTTTGTCATTCATTAAAAATGGATTGGATGAACCCATCGGGCTGAAGTTACATCATCCTGAGGCAGAACTCAATAAAAATCAGGGATTCAGGCCGGTGTGGCATTCCGTACACAGCTCTTCCCGCCATTCCTCGTCTATGTCTTCGGGATGTCGGAATTCCAGTGACCGGCCGAATTCGGAGTATTCCATTTCATCCGGCGTACCCTGTGCCATTATGCTGTGGCATAAATTACAATCCTTACTGATAACTTCGCCGCTCTCAGTTTCATGCCGATCGTTATGACAGCGGAAGCATCCGTCGAATTCCACGTGCCCGATGTGATTGGGATACTCGGACCATTTTACTTTCATATCAGGAAATATATTACGGCTAAAAACGGCCTGCAGACCGGCAATGGCTTTATTCACCAGGGCAGAATCTTCTTCCATGATTTCCGGGTAGGAATCTCTGTAGAACTCGCGGATTGTGCTGTCGATAACAACCATGGCAGAATCCATTGAAGAATAATCGTTGTCGCAGATTTCCATAGCCAGATTTTTTATTTCCGGCAAAGTTCCTGGTATCAGTCCGGCGGTAATCGCCTCATCCACAAAAAAAGCGGGCGGTTTATAATTATGAGAAGGCCGGTTATGGCAATCCATGCAATCCATCACCCTCAGTTCGACGCTATCCGGTAAAAAACCTTCTTCGGGGGGATTCTCCCTGTCTATAAATGTTTTTACCTCGCCGGTTTTCAGATTGGTCATGCGCACCCAGGGCAGATTCAGTCGTTGCTTATCAGCGCTGATATATTCCACTTTTACATCAGGATTGATATGCCAATGAATTCCTTCGGTTAAACCGAGCGCCGATTGCTCGGCTCCGATCTTCATTTTAAGCTGAATATCCCACTGTGTGTTTTCTTCGTCGGATAAATAGTGCCGTTCGTGTCGTAGAGTCTGAGCATAAAATTTTTGCGGCCAGTGGCAGCGCTCGCAGGTTTCACGCGCCGGACGTAAATTATGAATCGGCGTGGGAATGGGTCTCGGATATACATTGGCTACGACCGCATAAACCTGATACAAACCGGATAATTTAGACCGTACATACCAGCCTGCCCCTTCACCCACGTGGCATTCCACACAGGCTACGCGCGCATGGGATGAATGCTGATAAGCGGTATATTCGGGGGCCATCACCTTATGGCAGGTTGTGCCGCAGAACTCAACGGATTCCGTATATTTAAAAGCTTCGTAACTACCTACGGCGGATAAAAGTAAGAAAATCACTGTCCCCCAGGTGAAAATGAAAAAGGCGTTTCTATGTCGTATATCATTCAGATCAATGCGTGGCCATTCGTCTCTTTTGCGCTTGCCTGATTTCTTTTCGCGACGCAGGGTGTTTAACATACCGATCGGAATCAACAAAAGTCCGAGAACAAGAACCGATGGTAACAAGATATACATAACCAGGCCGAGATAGGATCCGCCCTGCTTGAAAAAAACAGAGATAATGAAAAGAAAAACGATCATAAAAAGACTTATCAACGCAATCATAGCTCCGGTGAGAGAAAGCCAGTTCTGTGCGGAATGCGGTAATTTAAGTTTCATACAATCCCCTTTAACTTCAATGAATTGTTCATCCTGATTAACTTGACCTGAATGGCTCAAACGTCAGCGGTTATTTTTTCCAGTATTGTTTCCAACTCGAGTTGTGCATTTTCCCACTGATTTTCCAATGTTTCAATTTCTTTGAGCAACAGGTCGTATTCTTTTTGTATAGCCACGCTTTTATCGTGGTCCTGATAGGTGATCGGATCGGCTAATTGCCGTTCCAGTTCGGTTTTACGGGCCGTCTTTTCGTCCAGCAGAGACTCGGCTTGTTCAATCTCTTTTTGAAGACGACGACGTTCTTTGCTAACCGATTGCCGAGCCTGCGCTTCCCGTTGCTTTTGTTCCTTTGATTTTTTTAATCGGCCGTTTACAGCTTTGTGCTCTTTCGGTTTTTGTGAAGAAAACGCGGGTTCAACGCTTTCCTTGCGGGATAAATAATCCGAGTAGTTTCCTGCGTATTCATGCAATTGTCCGTTTTTCAGTTCAAATACGCGGTCAACCATCTTATCGAGGAAGTAGCGGTCGTGTGAAATGAGCAGGAGCGTACCCTCATACTCGGCCAGGGCCTTCTCCAGCGCTTCTTTGGAAAAAAGATCCAGGTGGTTGGTCGGTTCGTCCATAATCAGAAAATTGGCCGGAGAGAGCAGCATCTTAGCCAGAGAAACGCGCGCTTTCTCGCCTCCGGACAACACGCCGACTTTTTTATGAACATCATCTCCGCTAAAACGAAACACGCCCAAAATATCCCGCAAACGGGGCAAATGTCCGGGCGCCGCGGCGGAAGCCACTTCATCGATTATTGTATTATCCAGATTCAGCGCCTCTATTTGGTGCTGGGCATAATAGCCCATATGCACCCTTTCGCCGATATCTATTTGCCCCTGCTGCGCTGTGATCTGACCGAAAATCAGCTTGGTAAGCGTGGTTTTACCGGCGCCGTTTTTACCCACCAGCGCCACTTTTTGACCGCGGTACAAATGGAAAGAAATATCTTTCAGCACCCAGTCGCTTTGGTAGCGGAAGTGAATCCTGTGTAACGACAGCACTTCCTTATAACTCTGAACATCGGGTTTCAATACAAAATGAATAGCCGCGCCGCTTGTTTCCGGCGGTTCAATCATCTGCATTTTTTCCAGCTTTTTAATGCGGCTTTGCACCTGCGCCGCTTTGGTCGCTTTATAGCGGAAACGGTCCACAAAACGCTGAATGCGTTCGCGTTCGGCCTTTTGCTCTTCCCACTGTTTTAAAAGCCGCTCCTGTGCTGCTTTCTTCTCTTTTTCGTATGTCCGGTAGTTCCCGCTGTACAGCGATAGTTTGCCATTGGATAACTCGGCAATTTTTGTAGATAAGCGATCCAGAAAAAAACGATCGTGCGATACCAGAATCATACTGCCGCGGAAGCGTTTGAGATATTGTTCCACCCATTCCAGCGAATCCAGATCAAGGTGGTTGGTCGGTTCGTCCAATAAAAGCAAATCCGGCTGCTGCAACAGAAGCCGGGCCAGATGCACCCGCATCCGCCAGCCGCCGCTTAAAGCGCTTAACGGTTTGTGATAATCATCGTTGCCGAAACCCAGCCCGGCAAGGATTTGTTTGGCGCCGGCTTCCATAGCGTAACCACCCAACGCGGAATAACGGGATTCCAGAGTTCCCAGACGCTGCAACAGGGCCTCGTCGTTGGAACCGTTCTGCAAAAGGGTATGAATCCGCTCCATTTCTTCTTCCAGCTCAACCAGCTCGCGGTTGCCCCGCAAAACGGTAACCAGGACGCTGGCCTGTTCCGCTGGCAGCTCTTCCTGCGGCAGGTAACCGATACGGTATCCGGCCGGTTTCAGGATGGCCTGTCGGTCTGCTTGCAGCTCGCCGGCAATAATACGCAACAGGGTGGTTTTGCCCGCGCCGTTGGGGCCGATCAAACCAACCCGTTCGCCCGGGTTAATAATCCAGCGGATTTCTTTCAGCAGGTTCCGTTCGCCGATGGAATAATTTAAGTCACGTATTTGCAGCATACTTCCTCAGCAGTATTTAAGAACCAAATTTAAAGAATAGCCGCATATTATCCAACAGGTTTTATTTAATATCGCCTCAGTAGATTGTGTTCTAATGATTGTTTTTTGCTTTTCTGCGATGTGTATCTCAAGCAGAGCCTTTTTTAAAAAATAATTTTTGTTGATATCGCAATTTCGCATTATTAAAATGCTATTTGGTATAGTTATATGTTCGTTGACCTTTTGCAAATAATACAATCAAAATAGTATGGCAAACGAAAATATTCGGTAAAATTTTATAGGAGAACTTTTTGAAATATTCTTTTTTGTCCTTCCCGATGTTAACAATTATATTTTCTTGTTTATTGAATAACGAGGTACGCAGTACTTCTCGATTTAAAACCTTTGAAATCTGCCATTATATGCAAAGCATCTATAGGTTAAAATGAAAAAACTGTTTTTAGTTTTAAGTTTCTTTTTAATTACAAATCATGTCCTGGCCCAAAGTATTCAAATAGGGTTGGGCGGTGGTTTAACCTATGTTTTAGGTAGTAGTTTTTACAAAAAACCTTTATATGCAAAATTTGATAAAACGGGGTTTGATAAATATGCACTTATTGATCTAAGCGGATTAGATTTTAATCAGGAATATCATTTAAGTTTAAAATTTCGTTTAGTATTTGATCAATCGCCTATTAGTCTAT
>DRQG01000069.1 GCA_011369465.1 Caldithrix abyssi | reverse complement strand
ATGCCGCGCGAGGGTATTTTTGCCCGGGTAATCCGCGGTGGCGAGATCAGCCCGGGCGATCCGCTGCAGGCAGATTCCTGATTGGTACTTACACCGGCACAGCAGGAGCTACTCGTTGTTTGCGGACTCGTCATTTTCTTTTTCTTTGGCCGGCTCTGCGGACAGGTTTTTGCGGAATTCCTGGGCGCGGCGGGCAAATTCCACCAGACGCAGACGCACCTGTTCGAAAATGGAATCGGCTGTGTAGCAGCCGTCCTTATGGCGGCGCCCGCAGGAACGGCCGGTTAGGATGCGCATACCGTCTTCTATTTTATCCACTGCCCAGATGGTAAATTTGCCCGCCTTCACGGCTTCCACCACCTCATCGCTGAGCAGCAGGTTTTTAACGTTGGCCGTAGGAATAATCACGCCCTGTTTGCCGGTCAGCTTGCGCGCTTTGCAGACCTTGAAAAAGCCTTCAATTTTCTCGTTTACACCGCCAATGGCCTGCACTTCGCCTTTCTGATTGACCGAGCCGGTAACGGCGATGCCCTGCGCCAGGGGGATGCCGGAAAGGGAAGAGAGCAGACAGTACAATTCCGCGCAGGAGGCGCTGTCGCCGTCAATGGTACCGTAATTTTGTTCAAAAGTGATGGAAGCGGCGAAAGAGAGCGGCATATCCGCGCCGAATTTCTGCGAAAAATAACCGTTCAGCACCAGCACGCCCTTGTCATGAATGCGCCCGCTCATTTTGGCTTCACGTTCAATATTGATGATGCCCCGTGATCCGATGTAGGTATTTACCGTGATACGGGTCGGCCGGCCGAAAGAATAATCGCCCAGATTATACACCGCCAGCCCGTTGATCTGGCCTACCTTTTCGCCGTCCACATCCACTTTAATGGTCTTTTCGGTTATGGATGTGTGGACTTTTTCTTCCACCAGATCGTGGCGGTAAATGTGTTCCTCGATGGCTTTTTCCACATCATCGCGTTTTACCAGACGATGCCGGCGTTTACCTGCCCAAAAGGACGATTCGCGGATGATCTTTACAATATCCCCGAAACGAATAGATAAACGGCGTTGATGATCGGCCGTGCGGAAACCGTATTCGATTACAGCGGCAACCGCCTCCCGGCTAAAATGACGCAAATTTTCTTCGTGAACCACACGAGAAATAAATTGCATATATTGGCGGATGGTTTTGGGGGATTCTTCCACTTCATAATCGAAATCGGCGCGCACTTTAAATATTTTGCGGAATTCTTCGTCATAATTATGCAATAAATGGTAAATGCGGCTCTGGCCGATAAGCACAACTTTCAGGTTTAACGGCACGGAGGAAGGCCGCAGCGCCGTGGAGGTGGAATAACCGTACAGCTCAAAAACATCCTCTATGCGCAGTTTACCGGAACGCAAAGCCCGCTTCAAAGCTTCGTAGGCAAAAGGTTGTTTCAAAAGTTGATCGGCGTCCAGCAGAAGATAGCCCCCGTTGGCGGCCAGAATGGAACCGGCTTTGATCATAGTGTAATCCGTGTACACATACCCCTGAAAGGTCTTTTTATCGATCCGGCCGAACAGGTTATTGTACGTGGGATTGGTTTCGTAGATTACCGGCGCGCCTTTCTGATCGCTGTTATCGATGACCACATTCACTTTGTATTTATCCACTTTATAGGGCGAATTTCCACGACCGGCGCGGTCTTTATCGCCTTCGCCGTCAATAAATTCTTCCACGTTGGCCACAATGTCATCCGCCGCCTGCCGCAGGTATTTGACTACCTCCGGCCATTGCTCATATTCTTCCAGCGCATGGGCAAAATAATTATCCACCACAAAACGGGCTACGTCCTCATTCAACTGATCAATTTCATCCTGCAAAGTTCGTTCTATCCGATTAATCTTGCGTACCAGCTCCTGTATGCGTCTTTGCACCTCATTTATATGGCGTTCGATGGTTTCCCGCTCTTCCACGGACATTTTTTCAAAATCCTCGCTTTCGATGGCTTTGCCCTCTTTAAGCGGTATGGTGACAAAACCCATGGATGAGCTTTTAATCTGGATATTCATCTCCAGGGCGTCTTTTTCCAGCTGGCTGTATAAATCGTGCTTGGTTTGCTGGGCGGCTTCGATGATTTCCGTTTTACGACCTGTGTAGCTTTTTGATTCGAAGGCCTTTTTAAGGCCGACTTTAAGCGATTGGATAAGACGCTGCATTTCGCTGCGAAACGCGCAGGCCTTGCCCGCCGCCAGCTCCAGAGCCAGCGGTTCATCGGGATTGTTGAAATTGTACACGAAGGCCCAGTCCGAGGGAGTCGGCCGGTTTTTGGCTCTTTTCTGCAGAAGATCGGTTACGATGGTGGTGCGCCCGGTGCCGTAACTTCCGGTAACGAAAATATTATATCCCGACTCATTCATCTCCAGGGCGAAGCTGATGGCGCTTACCGCCCTTTTTTGCCCGATAACCGTTTTAAGCGGTTCAATATCTTTTGTGGATTGAAACGAAAATTTTGAGATGTCGATTTGCTTTTTCAGTTTGGATAGGGGAACTTCGCATTGCTTAAACATGGGAAATATCCTTCCGTAGTGGGATTATTTTATCGTAAAGTTATTGAGTTATTCAATTATTGGCAATTTTGTTTTCGTTTCCGGTTTTATTTTGGCGCTTCCGATTACCCGCTTTCGATGTATAGATTCTCGTCACATTTTACCCAGGTTAAACTTTTCAATCACCTGCTTAATAACTAAATGCTCTTTTCCCGGCATTCTATTTACTCTTTATTTTTTTTTACCTAAATTAATATTTTTTGGGAGTAGAAGGGATCCGGTGGTCCCCCCGGCCTTCAAAGCCGCGTGTGTCCCACTCAAACGGGACAGGTGGGTTCGACTCCCACGTACTCCCGCTACGATGCAGGAGCAGCGGAGTGTTGGTTTTTGGCTGCCTGCCCTGAGCGAAGTCGAAGGGTCGGCTTTCTGCTATTGGCTTTTGGCTGTTAGCTGTTAGTTATCCCCGCCACGGCGGGTTCTTCGCTTCGCTGCGAAAGTTTTCAGTTATAAAGTTCTTGAATCGTAAATCGCCCGCCACAGGCGGACGGGTTAATCGAAATTCGAAAATCCGGTTTTTCGGCTGTTGTGTTGGCTATTGGCCTCAGCCTTCGTTCCCTGAGCCTGTCGAAGGGTTAGTCGTCAGTTCTCAGTTTTCAGTTATCAGTTCTTAGATCGTAAATCGATATTCGAAGTTCTTGGCTATTGGCTATCGGCTTTCAGCTATCAGCCTTTAATTCGTAATTAATTCCCAGTTCCCAATTTCTATTTTCTAACTACGCGTCACTACTCCTTTGTACTAAGTACTAAATACTATGTACTATGTACTTCTCGCAAGATAAATCTTGCGTTACTTTGTGCCTCTGTGCCTTTGCCCCTTCTTTATCCAACCATCGAGTTTACTGAGGACACAGAGATTTTTTATTCTTAATTTTTCATTCTTAATTCTTAATTCATTTTCCGTGCCTGTGTGCCTTCTGCCTTTGCCATCAGGGCGCAAGATAAATCTTGCGTTACTTTGTGCCTATTTATTCTTAATTCAGTATTATGTCATTTGGCATCTACTCGAAATACCCATTAATTTGGATTATTTATCAAAGTGGAGGCCATGACATGATTGTTCATTATTCCTTTCAAAAACATAAGATGCAAGAACGTATTTCT
>DRQG01000068.1 GCA_011369465.1 Caldithrix abyssi | reverse complement strand
TTTTTATAGGACAAGTAATGAATTGAAAACATACTATATCTGCTCAGTTAGTAAGCAGGAAAAATAAATAAGTAGATAAGGCGGCGGCGGAAACTCCCAACAGTACGGAAGCATAGCGATCGTATTTGGCAGTTTTATCGTAATAGTAGTTCATTTTTCCCAATTCAGAGGTCTGCTGATATTTTCTATAAAACTCATCGGCTTTTCTTTTAGTGTAAAACGAAGCCCAGTTGGCGGCGATGGCTGTAACAATCAACCCCGGGCGTACGACGCGATTGACGAATGAATACCTGGCCTTGGGATAAATGTCCTTTTTTATTTGAGGTATATGTTTGTGGGTAATACTCTCTTGCTTAAGCAACTGAAAGGTAATATGGCTGATATTGACTGTAACCGTATCATTCTCATAAATTTTTATGGGATAAGATTGTACCGTAAAATACCAGTTTTTTGCGTTTACCGGAGCAATTTTTAGTACATGTTCTCCCGGGGATAATCCGATTAGCGCGGAATCGCTCACACTGTACAGCGAATCATCAATCTGTACCTGCCAACCATTTATTTCCTGTAAACGCACATAGCCGGTTTGAGGCCAGAGGGATGCCTGTGTTTGAAGGGTAAATATAAATAAAAACACAGTGCCAAAAAAAATGAGCCGAATCACGGTTCAATCCTTTTCCGAAGCATAAACAATCAGGTTTTTATATTCATAGCTTAAAAAAACTTTGTTTCCAAATACCAACGCTGTGCTGCGGGGCCGGCCTTCCAGTTCAAAATCCTGTATAATTCTGCCATCATTGCGGTCGAGTATTGTAAAATGTTTACGTGTGGTTCCAACCATAATGCAATTATCGGTGATAAGCGCAGGAGCCCCGGCAGGGCCGGGAATATCCGCACTCCATAAAGGATTTAAATTCTCAAAGCGATAAGCCTGAATGCGCCCGTCGCTTAACGGAATAACTATAATCCGCCCGTCTGTGCTTGCCTGAGTATATAAAGGGACGTCAAAAGACATGCTGTTTAAAATATCGCCGTTTAAATAATCTATGCTATAAACGGTTCCTGTATAAGTAGCGGCCAGTAAGCGGTCGCGGCAAAAAACAGGCGAACCGGAAAGCGCCGCATTTAACGGCCTGTCCCAGATTAACGATCCGTCCGTCGGATTGATGCAACGCAGCGTTCCTTCATCGCCCCCCGCGTATAAGCGTCCTTTTCCGAAAGCAAGGCTGGCCCGCAGATTTTCGCCGATGTTGGTATGCCAGTACATTTCACCGGTTTCTGTATTTAGTGAAAATATATCTCCGTGAATACCGGCATGAAATATGGCTGAATCGTTGACCACCGGTGAGGCGAGGGAAGGTTGCCCTTCCAGTTGCCACTCGATATTTCCTTCTTTCAGGTTATACACATATAAACCGGTTCGTTCCTCCTCGGACGGTATGAATAGTTTTAATCGATAAAGAGTCGGGCAGGCCTGTCCGCCTTTGGATATGCGGGTATTCGTTTCCTCGTAGATGTCGGAGGCTTGCATCAGGTAAAGATATCCGTTTTGAGTGCTAAAGAAGAGGTGGCCGTTTACCTGCAAAAGGTTGGCTGTGGGAAGCCCCTTCAGGGAGCGATCGTCTGTTTTTTTTAATGGCAAAGGGATTGTTAGCGGGATATAATTCTGTCTGCCGTAGTTTACAGCGCCGGTATATGCAACGCTTTGCACCTGTTGCGGGTTCATATCCAGTCTGGGTTTGGCACAGCTTCCGAATGTCCACAAGCTGCATAAAACAAGCAAATTTACAATAATAGGTCTTATGTTGATTCTATAAATGCGCATCCATCCGTCTCTTAAAAATCCCAGCCAAAGAAAAACTGTGTGATGGTATTATTCGAAATACGTCTGAAATCGGTTAAACGACCTATATCCCAGCGCAGCACCAGCGCTCCGCCCAGGTTTAAGCGGATTCCCAGCCCGAAACTTCCTTTAATACCCGTCCAGACGTCATTCCAGGCGTTACCGGCATCCACGAATAAAGCGCCGCGAATGCCTTGAAGACCAAAGCTGCCAAAGGGAAAGCGGATTCCGATCAGGTCGATAAGCGGAAAACGCAATTCCTGGCTGATCAGGAACAACCGTTCGCCGTGCATCGACCATCGCGGGTACAAACGCAGATCCCAGCTGCCGCCAAAATAATATTGCCGTGCTTCTTTACCCTGGTTATACAAGGTAAACAGACGTACGGCGTAGGCGCTGCGCTGACTCAGCCGAAAATATTGCCGTAAATCGACGAACACCGTAAAATAGTTTACACGCGAAAAAACAAAATCGTATGTATTGCCCAATGTTATATTAAATCGGCCTCCATCCATCGGGCCGGTAGGACCCCACAGGGAGTTATCGTGTACAAAAGAAACAAAACTGGAATTAAGATAGGCAATACGGCTTTTGTCTATCAGCCAGTCTTTATCCGAATAAGAAAAGGATTGATTGAGCGACACACGTGTAAATTGCGATAAGGGATAACTAAATACAAAGTTTCCGCCTACGCGTTCTTCGTAATAATACAAATCCTGCGGATTGTAATAAAATCCTGCAAAGCGGAACACACCGTACGAATAATTCAACCGGTCACCCAACGATACCTTGGTTAACCCCAGATTAAAGCTTTTCCAAAAATCGCTGGTGGTACGGGCATTGTTGTAAACGAGAACATAATACTGATCGTTACCCAGCATATCGGTAAAAACAAATTGCGCGCCCCCGGTGGTGCCGAAGACCGGGTCCTGCAGTACCTGCCCCTGGGCAAAATCCAGTGTATAATTCCGCTGATAAGGGTGAAAGCCGCGCACACGGGAAGCATCGATTTTGGCAAAAGACCAATGCTCTTCAAGAATGGGAATATGGGTTGTTGCAATAATTTGAGCTTTGTCCTGTTTTTGTAAAAAATCCGGGTCGAGACGTATCTGAAATCGGCCGCTTTCAAATGTCCCAAACAGCAAACCGCCTGTTTCCGTCCACTCAGGATCAAATGTTGTGCCTACATAGCGCGTCATCTGGTATGTTTTGATGGGTTCCTGTTTTAGAACAGCCTGCAATGGTTTATTTATAATGAAAATATTATAGGTACCCGTTTTATCCGAGGTGTAGGCTAAATATCGTCCGTCGGGGGAAAATACCGGGCTCTGGTCACTCTGGTTGCCAAACGTGAGATAGAATATGTCACCGGAATTTCGGTTGAGTAAGAAAATGTTTTGAGCTCCCTGAGGACCGTAGTCGGTACGGTCCGAACTGAAGGCGATAAAATTACCGTCCGGCGAAAATACCGGATTTTCATCGTTGTAGAAATCATCTGTCAGTTGAATCAATTCTTCTTCCTGCGGCCGGAAAATATAGATATCTTTGTATCCGGACACATCGAGTCCGCTGAAAACAATTTCTTTCCCGTCGGCCGACCAGGACGGTGAGAACAATCCCACCAGACGATCGAAATAGTGTTTGGCAATCACACGCCGCTGACGGATGTCGTAAATATATAAGGCGTCGGTTTCGCCGCTCTTGGAGGTAAACACCAATTGTCCGTCTGCATTTACATCAATTTTGGAGTCAAAAATGTGAAAAGCCTCAAAATCGGACGAAGATTCACCCTGCAGTAATGTCTCAACTTCTTCCTCTTCATCTATCCGCATCGGACGCAACGGTTTCATAAAGATACTGGAATACCCCGTACGATTACCAACAAAGGCAATATATTCCTGGCCATCCATTTTAAAATAGGCCGGTTTGAAATTATATCCGTCGCGCACCACCGTTTCGCTGACCTGGTCATTAAAATCCTCACGGGCCAGCAGGGGATAGTACCGTTTTTTTAAATGATACAGATAATGTTTATCAAACTCCCTGTAGCTCACACCCAAAATATCCTGGAAACACTGTTCGAAGTAATTGTATTTCCACAACACTTCCAGCAGTTTAAGCAGTTTGTCTTCGCCGTATTCTTTGGCAATATATCCAACGATATCCTGACCTATTTTGTACATGGTAAAAGTACCGTAAATACGCCGCATCTCAACCAGGCCAACCACATAATTGTTCAATACGGCGTCTTTAAGCACCATCTCCGCTTTGGCATCCCATTTGGCTCCCGACCAGTACTCGGCAAGCCCTTCCACAAACCATAGCGGCGGGTAAGCGCCATCTATCTGATCGTGAGAAGCATACACATTGTTGATTTTGGAATGCATAAAAACGTGCACCAACTCGTGCTGGATAACCCGTTTAAACTGTTTAAGATCACCGTTGCTGGGCAGTACAACCCGTCCCTTAATGAACTCAAAAAAACCGCCGACCCCTTCCGGGATAAATCCGGGTGTAATATTTGTTTGCTGGAAAAAAAGATGGGTGCTGTAAAAGATAAGAGGAATGCGTCTGTTTACAGAATGGTTGAACTTTGTTTCCAGATAAGAATAGCTGTCTTCGGCGAAACGCGCCCCAATCTCGGCAATATCTTTCATTTCGGGATAAAAATAGATATCGAAATGGGTCGTTTCCATAATCTGCCAGTCAAAATGGGTGTACTGTACCTTGTTCCGACCGAAATGGAAACCCTGCCCAAAAAGAGTCGAAAAACATAAAATCAGTAATATAAAAGAGGTCGTCGCTGAATTTAATCTATGGGAAAATCGCCGCATGGTTTATTCCGCTTGTGTATGAATTATACGCTTAAATACCAAAAAATTTTCCCGGCTCTTTTTAGGTTACGCAGGGTAGATGGATAATGCAACTGTTTTGTATAATTTAGAGAAATTCTATATATTTGAGCTGTGATTGAACACAGGGTTGATTAATTACGGATTGTTCAATTACGAATTACGAATGTACCGCAAGATTTATCTTGCGCAAAGTACAAAGTACCGAGTAGTAAAGAGTGACAAGTGACGCGTGACAAGAAATTGGAAATTAGAAATTGGAAATTTGGTACCGGGAACTCGGAACTATTAACTGACAACTGATAACTTAGAACTTTCATAGCGAAGCGAAGAACCCGCCGTGGCGGGGATAACTGAAAACTAATAGCAAATAGCTAACAGCTTACAGCCTATAGCCAAAAGCTGACCCTTCGACTACGCTCAGGGCAGGCAGCTAATAACCGAGAGCCCAATAACTAAAAAACTCAATAACTTAACAACTTAACAACCAATAGTCGTAAACTAACACCTGAAAAAAACAAAACGAGGAAAATATGCAATCTATTCTGGTTACCGGCGGTGCCGGATTTATTGGTTCGAATTTTGTCCGCTATATGTTGAACAAATATTCCGATTACCGGATCATTGTACTGGATGCATTGACTTATGCCGGGAATAGGGAAAACCTGGCCGATTTGGAAGGCGATCCGCGCTATCTGTTCTATCACGGGAATATAGCTGACGAAAAAGTTGTGGACAACCTGATGAGCAATGTGGATACGGTGGTTAATTTTGCAGCCGAGACCCATGTGGATCGTTCCATTCATGAGGCAGGAAAATTCATAGACACCGATGTGAAAGGCACCTTCGTATTGTTAGAGGCGGCCAAAAAATACAATATCGAACGCTTTCTGCACATTTCCACGGACGAAGTGTACGGATCGATCCAGGAAGGATCATTCAAGGAAACCGATCCTCTGGAACCGAACAGCCCCTACTCGGCCAGTAAAGCCGGTGGCGATCTATTGGTACGATCCTATCATGTAACGTACGGTCTGCCGGTAATGATTACCAGAAGTTCCAATAATTACGGGCCTTATCAGTATCCCGAGAAATTGATTCCTTTATTTGTTACCAATGCTCTGGATAACCAGCCGCTGCCCCTGTATGGTGACGGTAAAAATATTCGTGACTGGATACATGTGGAAGATAACTGCGCGGCGCTGGATGTGGTTTTGCACAAAGGTGAAACCGGTCATATTTATAATATCGGCGGTGGCAATGAACGGGAGAATATCTTTATTACCCATAAAATTCTGGAATATCTCGGCAAGCCTAAATCACTGATTAAACCGGTGCAGGATCGGCTGGGGCATGACCGCTGTTATTCGGTTGATACCTCCAAGGTACGAGCTCTGGGCTGGCAGCCAAAGTACGACTTTGATAAAGGATTGGAACAAACCATCGACTGGTATGTGAAAAACGAGGCCTGGTGGCGCCATATCAAAGAAAAACAGGAAGAATACAAACGCTTTTACGAAGCTTATTATAAAGACCGGTAGGGGATAAGCACATTCTTTATAAACGGTATCTGTATGCCCAAATCGCCAAAATTTTGTAAAAACCATCCGCAGGAAACAGCACGCCGAACCTGCTATTATTGCAAAGAACCTATTTGTCCTCGCTGCCAGCACCATTACGACAAACATATTTTTTGCGGGCGCTGGCATTTTATGCTCTGGAAAGCCGGGCAATTAATCCGGCAAATAAAAAAACAACCGCAAACCGCCATGCTGCTGGCAGTTTTTGCGGTTTCCGTTTTACTCATCGTTTTTTATATCAATATTCGTGTGGCATTTATAGAGGAACAACTGAAAGCAGGCCCGCCTGCCCCGGAAAAAATGATCCGGGCCGATACAACGGCAATGACCTACAGTCCCTTTATGGCAGATAGTACTCGATTGCAGGTAAATAGTTCGATGCAATTCCGTATAGCTGTTTGGCCGGGCGCGGTTATAGCTGTACAGCGGGACGGACAGTTTACTGCTACTGTTATCGCCAAAGATAGCATGCTGCAGATTGATGACCAACGGCTGTACAGCGGGCCAAACCACTTTGCTCTGTGGATGCTGGATAAGCAGGGCAAGAGCACTTTGATCGATTCGTTTACCATACATTTCCGTTCAGCCCGGCTTGATTATCTGAGCCGTTATGTTACCCGTGTATCCGGAGTGAAAAAAGTATTAGCGCTCACCTTCGACGGCGGTTCGCTCAAGGACGGGAGCGCCGAGATACTCGATATCCTCAAAAAAAACAAAGTGTACTGTACCATTTTCTTAACCGGAACCTTTATAAAAAAATACCCGGATCTGGTGCGCCGTATGGTACATGAAGGGCATGAAATCGGCAATCATTCCTACAATCATCCTCATTTGACCAATCTGGAATTAAACGGCAGCAGTTCTACCCGCGCCAATGTGAACAGAGCATTTATACATGAGCAACTGCAAAAAACCGACAGCATGTTTTATGCCATAACCCGTCAAAGGATGGCTCCTTTTTGGCGCGCTCCTTTCGGAGAGATTAATAAAGATATTCTGCTCTGGGCGGCCGAAGCGGGATATAAACATATCGGCTGGAGCCAACGCTGCGATACCTGGGATTGGGTTGCCGACACGACATCGGCCCTGTATCGCTCCAATGGACAGATACTGGATCATGTACTGACACTGGAAAAGTCATCGGGATTGGACGGCAAAATACTGCTTATGCATTTAGGCACTGAGCGGAAAGCGGATTATCCTTATCTGGTGCTCGAAGATATGATACAAACTCTGAAAAATCGCGGTTACCGTTTTCTAAAAATAAGCGAACTGTTGAAAAAAAAGGCCGGAAAGGAATTGCTCTCCGGCCTTGTGCGACAATGAAGGTGTACTTTTATCGAAGTAATATCATTTTACGTGTGAGTACATTGTTACCTGTTTGCAATTTGTATAAATATACTCCGCTGGCCAGTGTTTGCCCGTTAAACTTAACCGTGTAATTTCCTGCTTCCTGTTTTTCATTCACCAGCTCCTGCACTTTTTGCCCCAAAGCGTTGTACACAGAAAGTTGTACCGGTCCGGCTTCCGGTAGTTGGTACCTGATAACGGTTTCCGGATTAAACGGATTGGGATAATTTTGTTCCAGAGAAAACAGAGCCGGACTCTGTGG
>DRQG01000067.1 GCA_011369465.1 Caldithrix abyssi | reverse complement strand
TTATTGATGAAATTAAAAAACAAAAAATGGAACAAAAACGCCGCGAACAGGAAAAACTACCTTTTTAAATTTATTGGCTCTATGCCAAATGGTGCTTTTGTTCATGCCAAGTGACATTATTCTTAATTCCTAATTTTATAACGCCACTATTCCAGTGTGCTTTTTATTTAGCAGAAGGATTTTTTTTATGACCGAACAACAGATGATCGAATTTGTTGCCAATGAGTTGGGACTCAATCCTGTTCAGATAAAAAATACCATCCAATTGTTGGATGAAGGCAATACCGTGCCCTTTATCGCCCGGTATCGTAAAGAGGTTACCGGATCGCTGGACGAGAATGCCATACGCAGCATCGAGGAACGTATGCAGTACTTGCGCAATCTGGAAGCGCGCAAGCAGACCATTCTCAAATCCATCGAAGAGCAGGGCAAACTGACGCCGGAGCTGAAACAGCGCATTGAAAAAACGACCAAAATGCAGGAATTGGAAGACCTTTATCTGCCCTACAAACCCAAAAAACGCACCCGCGCCACTGTGGCTCGCGAAAGAGGTCTGGAGCCGCTGGCCGAATTGATCCTCAAACAGGAAACCACCGAGGGCAGCCCCGAGGAACTGGCCGCGCCCTACGTGAACGCGGAAAAAGAGGTCAACAGCGTGGAAGAGGCTCTGCAGGGCGCCCGCGATATCGTGGCCGAAATCATCAGCGACGACGCCGATGTGCGCAAACGGGTTCGCCAACGCACCTTTAAAACCGCCCTGCTGCGCTCGGAAGTGAAAAAAACGGAAGAACGCACCCCCTACGAGCAGTACTATGATTTTTCCGAATCGGTAAACACCATCCCGCCGCACCGCATTCTGGCCATCAACCGCGGCGAAAAGGAAGGCGTGCTCAAAGTGAGCGTGGACGTGGACGCCCAGAGTATGACCGCCGAGATCGAGAGTATGTACGTTAAAAATCCACAGTCCGTGTTAATCGAGCATCTGAAAGAGGCTATCAAGGACAGCTACACGCGGCTCGTCGCGCCGTCCATCGCCCGCGAGGTGCGCAACGAACTGACCGAAAAAGCCGACGCCCACGCCATTGCCGTCTTTGCCGAGAATCTGAAAAACCTGCTCCTGCAACCGCCCGTGCGCGGTAAAAAAATCATGGGTATCGACCCCGGCTATCGCACCGGCTGCAAGGTGGCGGTTATTGACGAAACGGGCAAATATCTGGAGGGCGCCACCATTTATCCCCATCCGCCGCAGAACAAATATTTCGAAGCTAAATCCGTAGTGCGCGGCATGGCCAATAAATACGGCGTGGATATCATCGCCATTGGCAACGGCACGGCCAGCCGCGAAACCGAACAGATGGTGGCCGAGGTTATTTCCGAGATGAAGGACGAACGGAAACTGGCCTATATCATCGTCAACGAAGCCGGGGCTTCGGTGTACTCGGCGTCCAAAGTCGCTCAGCAGGAATTTCCCGATCTGGAGGCATCTATGCGCGGCAATATTTCTATTGCCCGGCGCCTGCAGGACCCGCTGGCCGAGTTGGTCAAAATCGATCCCAAAAGCATTGGCGTGGGTTTATACCAGCACGATGTGAACCAGCGCAGTCTGGCTACCGCACTGGGACAGGTGGTGGAATCGGCGGTGAACAGCGTGGGCGTAAATCTGAATACGGCTTCGGCTTCCTTGCTTAAATATGTTTCCGGCTTAACCGGACGCACGGCCGAGAGCATCGTGAACTATCGCAACGAGCACGGTTCATTCCGCAGCCGCGAAGATTTGAGACAAGTGGATGGCATCGGCGAGGTTGCCTTCCAACAGGCGGCCGGTTTCCTGCGCATTCCCGAAGGCGATAATCCGCTGGACAACACGGCTATTCACCCGGAATCGTACCAGGCCACCCAGAAACTGCTGCAAAAACTGGGTATCGAAGATATTCAAAAGGAAGGGCGGGAGGTTAAAAAGAAGATAAAGGAAAGCGCCGTCGACTTGCGGGAGCTGCTGGCCGAGCTGGGTATCGGCGAACCGACGTTTAACGATATTCTGGACAACCTGGAAAAGCCGGGGCTTGACCCGCGCGACGAACTGCCCAAACCGATCCTGAAAAGCGAAGTGCTGAAAATGGAAGACCTGAAAGAGGGCATGGTGCTCAAAGGCACTGTGCGTAACGTGGTGGATTTCGGCGCCTTTGTGGATATCGGCGTAAAGCAGGACGGCCTGGTGCACGTGAGCAAAATGGCCAAAAAATATGTCAAAAATCCGCTGGAAGTGGTTTCCGTGGGCGATGTGTTGGAAGTAAAGGTGGTTTCCATCGACCTGGAACGCGGCCGCATCGGGCTTTCCATGATACTGGATGAAAAATAATCTCTAAATTGTGACCGGTTTTTTGTTGAAATTGCATTGTTTCAAATCTGAAGAATACATCATAACGCATGAAGTTTCCTGCTTCTAACAGAGGAAAATGCGATTTATGCGTAGTGGTAATTTCTTCTCAACATAATAAATTGGACGATATCATCTACCTCTTATTAAGCTTGCCGCCTGCTTTATATTGGTGGTCAACTCTTCTTTAAATCGCAAATATTTATTGCTTATTCTTAGTTAACCGTATTTTAACAGAGTATTTTATCTATAATTATAAAAAATTTCATATTATTTATCCGGATTAAAAATATGCACATTAAATGCTAAAATAACCTCTCTGTTTAAAATTAGAATTAACAAATATGCTATATATTCCGAGTAAACGGAAAAAACACTCTATTTTTATATGAAATAGCTCCATCAAAGTTCTTAACAAAGAAAGGGTTTGAAAATGTTCCGTGTTTTATCCGTTTTACTCATAAGCTGGAGCTTTATCTCCTCTGTAAGCGCAGATAGCTGGAAATATCTTAATACAGATAATTCCGATTTGCCCACCAACACCATTCTGGATATCCTATTTGATGATGACGGTTCCATTTGGTTCTGCACTCAGGATTCAGGACTGATACACTATTCCGACGGGACATATCGTCTTTACAATTCAAAAACAGCAGATCCTTTTACTGCGGATATGGTAAAGGCCATTGTAAAGGACAAAAACGGCGCATACTGGATTGCCACAGAATATGACGGACTGTTTAAAATGCACAATAATACATTTACCCAATATACCAGTGATTCCACCGGACATAATTTTTCTTTTTTAACCGATCTGGCTATTCAAAATGGAGGGCCGGATGAAGAAGGCGGCGCTATCTGGATTGGAGCCTGGTCAAACGGTTTGTTCAGATATGACGGAAAAAGCTGGGAATATTTTGATCAGGCTTCGGGTATTTTGCCGGACAACAGCGTGAACGCTATCGTGGTTGAACATAATCCCGATCCGAATTCGCAAGAATCCGTTGTGTGGGTGGGCACCAACAGCGGTTTGATGAAATACGACGGAACCGATTGGCAAAATGTGAGTGTCGGTGATCAGTATGATCAGTGGGTAAATGATATTGCCCTGATGGACGGGGGTACGGTTTATGGTGACGGAAGAATGGTCGTTGGTTGCGAAAACGGACAGTTATGTATTTACGACGGCAGCGGTTGGGAAATCTTTAATATGGCAGACGCCTGGAATCCTAATAATGCCATCAAAAAAGTTGCTCTTGATTCGGAAGGAACCAAATGGTTTGCTATGACCGAACAAGGACTTGGGATGTACAGCGGTACGCAAATTTTGAGTTACTACACCGACAATTCCGGTATTGCCGGAAACTATGTGATCGATCTGGCTGTCCGCGAATCAGCCGATTCCACTGAAGTGTGGTGCTCAACCATGTATAATGGATACAACGGCATTTCCATTTTCACCCGGGCGAAAACAACCGGTTTAGAGAAAACATCACTTCTGCCGACAAGTCCGGAGCTATATCAAAATTATCCCAATCCCTTCAATCCCACAACAGCCATTAGCTATCGGCTATCATCTGGCAGTACTGTGCAATTGTCGGTTTACAACGCTCTGGGGCAAAAAGTAGCCACGCTGGTTAATGCCAAGCAAAATCCGGGAAAATACCAGGTGCATTTTAACGCATCGCATCTTTCCAGCGGTGTCTATTTTTACCGGTTAACGGTCGGTGAAAAATCGATGACGCGAAAGATGATCTTGATGCGATGATTCCGGTGTAAATTAATAATGTATCAAAATAATTGGTTTTTATCGATTTAGGGTTCTGGGGCTGGCCATCGCATAACGGCAATAGTTAGCTTTGACGCCATATACGCTGTTTACCGCAGCGCAGCACAGTTCCAGAGTCTATTTAATCCGTTTTCAAACAGAATACATTAATCGTACATAAAAGTCCTTATAGTTAAATAAAAAACACTCGGTTACAACACAATGACGGTCTCGTGTATACTGTGGACAGCCTTTTTTGATAATTTTTTACCTGCTTTGTCTTATTTTTTTTTATAAGCTGCCGATAAACTGTGTGAATCAGTGCGTAACACATCTATAATAAAAAAATACCCTAATGGGCTGCAAAAACCACAAGAATTCATTCGGTTTTTTACCTAAAGTTAGACAGGTAAAATTAAATATAATCATGGGATAAAGAAACTCGTGGATTAGTTTCAGACGTTATAAAACCAGTTTAAAATGAAAAATCTGAACATAAGCGACCTGCTATCATGTGCGTGCACTATTTAATGCTTAAACTATGTTTTTAGGAAGAGAATGAAAAATATGCTAAAAAACTTAGTTGATTGGGATGCCTTATATTTTATTTTGGAAAATGCGCCGGTCAGTTTTGAGATTTTGGACAAAAACAAAACAATTATCTATTGTAATAAAGCAAGGAAGAAGCTTACCGGCCATGAAGAATCGGAAATTATCGGGAAAAAAATAAACAATTTTTTAACGCCGGATAGTAAAGAAAAATTTAACTTATTTTTATCAAACGGTTTCAAAAACAGTAGCGAAATTCAATTGGATGTTATTGCAAAAAACAAGCAGGTTATTCCGGTTGAGTTAAGCTTCAAAACGCTGATGGATAAAAATGAACAGACGGCAGTATTAATTACTTATGCGTATAAAAAAGCAAGTGAAAAGAGACAACCATTTAGGGGCAACTCCTTCAACGTGGAAGCGCTAAAAGCCCTGACTGAAAATGAGACAAAATACCAGACTCTGTTCGAAAAATCGAATGATGCCATTTTTATCCTGATCGAAGATTTATTTGTAGATTGCAATGAGGCCGCACAAAAATTATTCGCCGCTTCAAAGGAACGGCTTTTAGCTTCATCCGTAATTGATTTTTTACCCAAGAAAGATGGAAATGACGAAACCGTTCGTATGGTTACTGAAAAAATCAAGCTGGCTTTTAATGGAGAACCCCAGAGCTTTCGGTTGGAATTATGCCGAATGGATAAGAAAGCGATCCATGCCGAAATAGAACTAAGTCCGTTTTCTCTAAACAATATGACCTTTGTACAGGCGATTATCCATGATATTACCGAAAAGTATACCCAATGGTTGGCGTTACAAAAAAGCGAGTCGATCTTTAAAGGTGTGGTCAATGCTTCGCACGAAGCTATTATTGGTGTAAATAAAAAAGGGGTGTGTTTTTTATTTAATCCGGCCGCAGAAAAAATGTTCCTCCGTACCGAAAAAGAGATGCTTGGTAAATCCATTGATTGTTTGATACCCGAACGATACAAAGAAGCGCATAACCGGGCATTTAACGATATTTTTAAAACAAGAAATTTCGACCGCTTAGTTAACAAAACCTATCGTGTTGATGGCCTGCGTAGTAACGGGGAAGAGTTCCCGCTTGAATTTTCTTTTTCTATGGTAGCCGTTAAAGACGAAACATTTATCGTCTCCTCCGGACGCGATATCACCGATAGAGTAAAAAAGGAAAATGCTTTAAAGGAAAGCGAACAGAAATTCCGGCATTTGTTCGAAGATATGCCGGACGCGATTTTCATTACTTCACTGGATGCTGATTCGAAAGGCCTTATTCTGGATGCTAACCGGGCGGCTGAACAGCAAACCGGTTATACCCGGGAAGAACTGCTCAATATGAATATTTTATCACAATTATGTGCTGATAAAAACAATAGTCAGAAAGCGTTGGCCCGTGAAAAAGAAATCGCAGCAAACAAAGAAATCCGTTTCGTCGAAAAAAAAATCCGCAAAGATAAAACGGAATATTGGACTGAAGTTATTCTTCGCATCATTTCCTTAAATGGCACGGATGTATTAATAAGCATAAACAGAGATGTAACCGATAAAATCATCGCCAATGAAAAAATAACAAAATTGTCATATGCCATTGAAAAAAGTCCAATCTTTGTCATTATTACCGACCCCAAGGGCACAATCGAATACGCGAATCGACAGGCATCAGAAATTACCGGCTATCGGCAGAATGAACTAATCGGCCGCTTGTTTCGATATGATGAATTTTCCGTGTTTCCTAAAGAAATGTTTAAATCTCTCTGGTCAACGCTGGAAACCGAAGACAATTGGCACAGTGAATTTGAAATGAATTTAAAAAACGATAAAAAGATATTTGTATCCGCAACTGTTTTTCCCATTAAAAATGAATCGGATGAGGTTGTAAATTTTATTGGTATGTTGGAAGATCGGACGGATCAGAGAAAACTGAGGGAACAATTGTCGCAGGCGCAAAAAATGGAAACGGTTGGCCGGCTAACCGGAGGTATTGCCCACGATTTTAACAACCTGCTTACCGTTATCAACGGCTACTCCGAACTGGCCTCAACAATCAAAACAAAAGACAAAAAGGTCCATGAATATTTTAGAGCTATTTTTAGAGCCGGAGAACGGGCTTCAGACCTTGTACGGCAATTGCTTGCTTTCACACGAAAACAAAGTGCGGAAATAAAAGTTGTCAATTTAAATACAATGATACAAGATTTAACCAAGATGATGGCCCGTCTAATCGGCAAAGATATTCAAATCAAAACCGAATTGGATCCGCAGTTACCATATATAAAGGCTGATCCGGTTCAAATTGAACAAATTTTAATTAATCTGGTTGTAAACGCCAGAGACGCCTTAAATGAAAACAGAACAGGAAATTCCGAACGTAAAATAATAATTGCTACCAAAGCAGTCTCTTTTTACCATGCGTCTGCCAAAGCCACCACAGATATGAAAAACGGCGACTATGTATTATTTTCTGTTAGCGATACCGGCAGCGGGATGCCGGAAGATGTAAAAGACAAAATTTTCGAGCCGTTCTTTACAACAAAAGAAACCGGCAAAGGCACAGGGCTGGGTTTGGCCACTGTATATGGAATTGTAGAGCAAAATAACGGGAAGATCGAAGTTTTAAGTGAGTTGAACAAGGGAACTCAATTTAATATTTATTGGCCTGCTGTTGATATAACAGAAGATAGCGTAGAACTGCAAAAAGAAACATTTGTCCCGGCGGTAGGGCACAAGCATGTTCTGATTGTGGATGATGATGAAGAAGTACGAGCGCTTGCCAGTGAGATGCTTCAGGCTCTGAATTATCAGGTTACGGAAGCTAATAATGGTAAGCAAGCGCTGCATCTGCTTAAAGAGGCTTCCTGCAAACCGGATTTAATTATAACCGATCTGATAATGCCGGAAATGGATGGAATCGAATTTGCTAACAAAACAAAACAAATACTGCCGGATGTAAAATTTTTATATGCTTCCGGTTTCGCAGGCGATCGTTTTAAAACAAACTCTAAAAGCGAAATCGAGGAGCTTTTTATACAAAAGCCTTATACGCTTCATGCCCTTGGTCAAAAAATTCGCGAAGTTCTTGATTCAACCAATTGACACAGTTATCTCTTTAATCTTGCTCTTGGTTGTTAAGAAGTTTGTACAAAATAGCCCTGCCGGCTTATATTTCATGACGGCGGGGAACGAATATTTAATCCTCACACGTATCAAAGTTTGTTTCATACTGACTTATAGCATGCAAACTCATGCCCATGCCCGAAAATTCTCCGTCATAGACCAGAATTTAGGTAGTAACCTTCCGCGTTTAATCGGAAAACAACGCAACACGAAATTGGCGCATTCTTCGGCTGCGGCCTTAGCCATCGGCGACATGTGTCTCTAAAAATCCGGCAGTTTATCCAATCCTTTCACCCCACTTCCGGCAGTGATTGGTGCGGGCAAATGAGAAATGATATTGATACGCGCTTTTCACAATCCCACCCAAATTTCCCCGTATGCACAAGCCGGGTCTGATTATACCGGCTGATTTATGTCCCAGAAGCGATGTGCCGTAATTAAGCATATCTTCCGACATCGACCGGCGGCGACTGCTGCAAACGTCCTGTTCGATTGGCAGGGGAAGTCTGAACAGATTTTGCGGACGCTCCTGAACTTCTTCTGGGACAACGTCCCCCGAAAGGTAAAGGCCATTACAAGCGAATTAAGAGAGAGATCAAAAAACGACAGGTAGAATTCGTGACGAATGCTTATTTCTTTCTCTATCAAAACGCCGAGCACCTCTGAATTTCATCCATAGATTTGCCAGAAGACCCATTCTTGCAGGGCAAATCAAAAGTATTTTTTACAAAATCCGGTATAATATTTTTCTGATAACAGACGACATAAATTATATAGTATTAAAGCTGTTGATATTTATCTTTTTCTACTTTTAAAAAGGAGTTGCCATGAAGAGATGGGTTCTGTTTTTATTGATTAGCGTTAGCTTAAATGTTCACATTTACGCCCAAAGTGCCTCTTTGTTTCCCAATGCCACCTGGTTACAGGATGTGCACTGGGCCGGAACCGTTTACGCCGGAATAAGCGCCCCGGTAATGGTGGATGTTCAGGCGCATGCCGGTAATCACGGTGAGCTGACCTTCTATTTAAAAGAAGACGAAACAAAGGCCGGGCCGTACATAGACGATATTCATTCCAATGGGCACAAGTATTGGGCCAATATCGACGCTTCTCGTTTGGAAGGCGTTAGCGCCCAGGATATTGTCAATGACGGACAGGGTATTACCGATACGCTCTTTGGAGCGTTTGTATCGTTGGAAGGAAATGTATCTTCGGAACTAAAGAGCATTAATCGGCCGGCCTGGAGAAACTATCTAATTTCATGTATAAAACGCAGCATCGCCGCGGGCGCGGATGGCTCCCAGCATGACGGAGCATGGCCGCCGTATGAATCCTTTGATGATGACGATGTGGAAGCATTTAAGCAATACGTAATCACAAACGGAATCAATACCTATGACTGGGATTACAACACGGAAACATTCAGGGAATATTTATTGCGCAAAGGTAAAACGGATGAAAATGTCCTGGATACGGACAACGATCCCACGGAGGTAAAGGAATTAGTTGACGATTGGAAATCGTTCAAAGCCGTTCAATCATTAGCATCATGGCAAACGGTGCAGGATAGTTGTCAGGCTTATGCTCAATCTTTGGGCAAAGACTACACACTGGCCCTGAATGCGGCTTCGGCTTTTGGAACAAGAAACGGCCATGTTTATCAGGCAGCCGATTATTATATCGGCGAATTTTTTGGTTGGGGAAATTACTACCCTCTTACGGGCAGCGTTACAGCCCGGGCTAAAATGGCCGAAGCGTTCGGCAAACGGTTTGTCTGCTGGTCAAGCCCGACTCTGGAAGATATTGATGACGGCGATCCCAATACCGGTTATGGCGTTGATATCGAAAGCCAGGCCGAAATGAGTTTGGCTGCCCAGCTTTATGCTGCCGGAGGGCTTCCGCAGCTAAAATATCCGGCCGATCGTACGTATCCTGTTTTTTCTTTGGCGCAAAGCAACAGCGATTTATTGAATTCGCTTTCCCCTTTCGGCGAAACGGCCGTAATTATGTCACAGGCACAAATGATTCAAGATACAAGGGGTACCGAAGGTTTGACCGTAGTACTTCAGGATATAAATCGAAGTTTGGATATAAAATGGCTAAAATCCAATTTATTAAACCAGGCGGATGATTTTGGGATAAGCGATATTCAGGATTATAAAGTCGTATTTTTGCCGGAAGTGTTTTACCTGACCGATCAACAAAAAAATGTTTTATTGGATTACATGAATGGCGGCGGAACGGTTGTGGGCGTTCGAGGCAATGTTGAATATTGCGGCCAATACGATGAAAACGGAAACGAGAACACCGTTGCCGACTGGACGACGCTGGCCAATCAATCAAATTCGGGGATTTTTAATTATGGTAACGGAAAATATATTAATATTGCACACAATATCAATGAATCCAACGGCTATCCGCCTCCTTCTTACGGCCTTGCGTACCTGAATTACAAAGCTGATCCGGATAATAATTATCTGGCTGTGGCTATTCGCGATACGATTCAAAAATGGATGGATGCAGCCCTTCCTGTGCGTGAAGTCTATTCCGCAGCGCTGCCTTCCTATGTTCGCTTTTTCCGCTATCAGGACAGCACCGCCCACAGCTATCTGTATCACGTATTGGCTGATTCGGTTACCCTGGCCACGCGGCAGGCGGTTCCTGTTACTTCTTTTACAGTAGAACTTGCCGTCTCCCCTTCCTCATACAACCGTTTATTTACAGCCACCTGGTATTCTATCGACAACCCGGAAGGGAGCGAAATTGCTGCTGAGCTTGCCGTTGATCAAAGTACAGGAAGGGTGACTGTAACCATCCCTGAGTTTGCCAGATGGGGTTTTGTTCATTTGGATGGGGCGGACGGCCAGACAAATCCATTACGGATTGGAAATCTGGCCATAAACGGAAGCACACAATTCCAGCGCTTAAAAAGCCAATCGGCGGTTACGGGCAGTTGGGAAGTCCTGTCCGGAAACCCCGATCATTTTGAAGTGGAAGTCTGGACGAACATCAGAAACATCGGAAATCCCGTTTTTAACAGTGACGTTTCCGGAAGCACACCGGAAGTTTTCGGAGGCAACGGCAAAGAATTTTTTGAAACATATCTGTCAGGCGCAACCCGTATAATGAGTGTTCGGATTGCAGCGGTAAATAACGAATATACCATTCCGGCAAGCGCTTTGCACGATAGTATTGTATATTTGTACCGCGTACATGCCGTTCAAAACAGCGATACCTCAGATTGGATACAGCGCCTGTTTTATCGCAATGCCCCTCCCGGCGCACCGCATGAATCGCAAATTTACACCGCAAGTCAGGATTTATGGTACTACACCGACAACGGCTCTTCCCCTCCCGATAGCAGCTATCACCCGGTCATTGCCTTTAACAAAGCGGAAAATTACGGCGGCGACTACGAATTGGATTCTTTGCTGTACGGATTTTACGTTTACACCGACAGCCTGACCGGCAAAAAAGGGGATACGCTGGCAACGCTGCATTTAATCGGCAGCCAATTTAAACACAAATTGGCATGGAACGAATCCATGCAGGATAGACGGGGAGATATTCAGGATACCCTATCTTTTTCGCTAGAGCCGTATGAAAACTTCGGAATCTATTTCCGGGCAATAGCCACCGATATGATGGACAGCAGCGAGTTTAGTCCCTGGTTCTGGTTTTATCTGGATAATCATAATGACCCGCCCAATCCTTTTCATCTGATCGAACCGGCGAATTACAGCGCACTGGAGAAGGAAGTTCCTTTTAAATGGCAAAATAACGGCGATCCCGATCCCCGCGATAAAGAAAATTACACCATTAGCAAAGTAGAAGTTTTATTCGATTCCGTTTCATCCTTCAACTCCCCCGGTTTACGCACTTATTCCAAAGATCGTTCCGGGCTTGAGTTTGAGCAAGACACCATTGTTCTTAATTTACCTTCCAACTATTTCCACGCCGAGGGACTGGATAAGTACGATATTGTATACTGGAAGGCGAGAATGTACGATTTCGACTGGCATTCGGATAACGGTTCAAATGTGTTATCCACCGAAAGCTCGGAAATATTTACGTTTTACATAGGCGAAGCGGCCGGAGGTTTACAAACGCCTGTACTCAAATCGCCGGTTGATCGTTCTGTGGATTTGCCGGTAAACGTATTTTTGGAATGGAATCCGGTTCCGAACGCAAATAAATACGTTCTACAGGTAGCGAAAGATGTGAATTTTCAAAATATGTTTCTGGATATTCCCGACTTGATGAATCCCAATTTTATGCTGATTCATCTGGAAGCGGGAGTCACCTACTTTTGGCGCATACAGGCCGTTAACGATTCTGAGATTAGTCAATGGTCTGACGTCTGGACATTCACAACCATGACCCTGCCCGATCCGGTTGCGCTTATCGCGCCTGAGCCAAACGCCACGCTTTCCGGGGATTCGGTGTGTTTTTCGTGGCAGCAGGGCCTGCCAAACATTGAACGATATTGGATCGAATATGCAACGGATATTTCCTTTAACTCGCCTTTCACGGATTCTACTCTAACCGATACGGTCTTTTGTGTAAGCGGTCTGAAAGCGGATAAGAACTACTATTGGCGCGTAAAAGCCTTTAACCAGGCAGGTTGGGGGCCTTTCAGTGATATCCGCAGTTTTAAACTGGATTTAACCGCTATTACTGAAAATGCACTGCCCACAGCATTCGGATTGTCGCAAAATTTCCCCAATCCGTTCAATCCCTCCACTCATATTGTTTTCTGGCTTCCCGAAGCGTCCGAGGTAAAAATAGTAGTGTTCAACGCTAAAGGGCAACGGATAAGAACCATTTTCAACGGTAAGAAACAAGCCGGAAAATTCGAACTGATGATCGATATGTCCGATTTACCCAGCGGAATTTATTTTTGCCGCCTGACTGCGAAAGATTTTCAGCAAACGCGCAAGATGATTTTGCTCAAATAAGGAAAGTTTTCCGGTAGGTATTGAAAATAAAACCGGTTGGCTGCATAATTAAACATATGAGCCAACCGGTAATTCACTACCTAACCCGGAGGTTTTTCCTTATTTCGACAGGATCATTTTCTTCGTAATCGTATTTTGACCTGCAGTCAGTTTATAAAAATATAGTCCGCTTGCCAGGTTGGACGCATCAAAATTTACCTCATAATTGCCCGGCATTTTGTCTTCGTTTACCAATGTGGCCACCTTTTCGCCAAGCATATTGAATACGCTTATGTTTACCAATAGCACATTCCTTTTTAGCGATGCGGGAACAGTGTATTGAATGGTTGTTGAAGGGTTAAACGGATTGGGGTAGTTTTGAGATAATTGGAAGACAGCGGGCATTTTCTCCTTGTTTTCATGTATTAAACCGACGGTCGTTTCCCTTCTGACCAGTGAACTATCCCTGTCCCATTGGGCGCCATAAAGATAATTGTTATGCACGGTGAGCGAAATAATATAATGACCGAGTCCGTCGCTGATATCGGTCCAGGTGTCGCCGAGATCCGTCGAAACATAGGCCGAGTCATCCTTACCCATTGTGGCATACAAACTATTTTTATGCGCATAAAGCTTCATAATAGGCACCGTACCGAGTCCGTCCCATTGCGCAAATCCTTTATCCGTACGCGTCCAGCTTTCGGCCTGATCGACAGACTTAAAAATACCATCATTGGTTGCGATGAACAAAGTGGATCCGATGGATACAATTCTGTTGCTCGTAAACGAAAAAGAAGCGACCTCCGCAGGATAGCCGGAATTGGTTTTTTTTGTCCAGTTTTCTCCGTCAGACGACTCGTAAACTCCATCTGAACGGGTGCAGGCGTAGTAAAGATTGTCCATTTTGGTCAAACCGGTAACTTGTGTTCCATACGTCGTGCCAATATCACTGCTATCCACCCGCACCCATTGCCCCGCCGCCGCGGTTTTCTGATAAAAACCGTAGGTTGGCCAACCCATGCTGGAAAATATTTTAATACCATCGGAATACAGCAGATCGACCTGCTTAACATTTTCCAATCCTTCATTGTCATATTGCCATGTGGCCCCTTTGTCGGGACTCATATAAACGCCTTCAACGCTGGTGCCCACAAAAATATTATCCCCGGCGAATTCTATATACCAATTGGAATTAGCGGCATTAATGATAAAATTATTTGTTAAATTTGTCCATGTATTTCCTTCATCTGTGCTTTTATAAACATTGTCCCCCTCCCCCACGTATAATGCGCCATCATTGCTTTTTAAGATGTAAGAATAATAATACTTACTGGATTCATTTACAGGCACCCATTGTGAAAATATCGGCGAGGCTGTTATTATTACACTAAGCAGCATTAATAAAATCTTCATGATGCACCCTCCATTTTTATTTGATTGTATACGTTGTGTTCGTGGTTGTGCAAGGCATAACCGGCGGCCACGTCTCACTGCTGGGGTAAAAAATAGATGGCGGGCAAGATGATTACAATACGGCAAATGCCCTATTTTTTTTCTTGCAATATCATAGTCAGTTAATTATAATGAAAAAATATTGCTGCAAACAGATGCTGCATCCGCTCATTCCCCGACTACCGAACCTTCCGCAGCGTATCAACCCAACGCTCTGCATTGGACTTCCATAAGGGGGACTCCACGATGTACGCATAAGGCCTTAACAGCCGCAAAACAATGGACCGGATGCATGATTTCATCGCAGGTTAAGAGAAGCAGGTCTGCGAAGTTATGGTAATATTATGGAGGCCAAAAAGAAGAGTCGGTTAATGGATAGAATATCACAATAACAAACACTTCCATTCATACATAAATTATTTGCTGCCGGCAATCGGACATTTCGGCAATCCGAAAATATTGTCCCATAAGCTTAGAATAAAACTTGAACAAGCTCGTGAAGAGCGTGAAACAGAGAATAGAGAATATAAATTTAGTAGTGTAACAGTAATTATCACAGCATTAAATGAAGCTGATTATTCTAAAAGGCTTTAAGGCAGAACAGCTTCAGAAATCTGATATCTGTACAATTTTTGGATGGTATCCATGCGTATTATACTCTTTTTTATAGCTGCTTTTTTTGTGCATATTGGATTTGCCGCGGAAAACGAAAAGGCATACGTGGATTCCGTGAATGCCATTCCATACGAATATATCGTCTCTCACGCAAAAGAAAGCGTCAAAATTTTTTCCGAAAATATAGAAAAGGCCCGCTTTATTCATTATGAATATGGAGAAGCGCGGGCTCTGGATAAGCTCGCTCTTGCCGAACAATTCAGGGGCAATTATGATAAGATGATCGACGCGACCCTGAAGGCAATCCGTCTTTATGAAAAGCTTAACGCGGCTAAAGATTTGAGTATTCTTTATGGAGAATACGGCTATCGAAATCGAAAACGAGACCTGCCCACGGCGATAAGTTATATGCGTAAGGGAATTAAACTGGCGGAACAAATTGATTATTCCAAAGCGTTGGCCAAGCTGTATGACAACTATGGCCTCATCATCGAATCAACAGGCAAAACAGACAGCGCTCTTTTTTATTATAAAAAATCTTTGCAGATAAAATATACATTGAAAGATAGCGTTGGCATTCCTTACAGCCTTAATAAAATGATGGGTATTTATGCAGGTAAAGGGGATTTTAAAACGGCCTTGAATTATTTAAAGAAGTCGGACAAAATACGCTCAATAATACATGATGAATATGGCTTGGCCGAAAACCTGGCAATCCGTGGTGAGTTGAATATGATGATGAAACAATATGAATCCGCCATTTTATATTTTGAGCAGGCAATTCAGAAAGGAAAAAAGTTAGGGCAACCCTATTTGATTCAATATTGCTATCAACAGTTGTCTGAAGTGAACGAAAAACTGAACAGACCCAAAGCCGCCTTACAAAGTTTTAAAAAATATACACTCTATAAGGATAGCCTGCTGAACGAAAGAACAAATACAAAAATTTCCGAATTACAGGTTGCTTTCGAAACGGAAAAGAAGGACCGCATAATCAAACAACATAAACTGGAACTTAAGAATAAATCACTGCAATTGATCATTTTAGTGGGTGTGGTGGTGATTATCCTGGGAACGCTTCTTTTTTCTTTTTGGTATTACAGGCAAAGACAATCTCGATTAAAGCAGGAACTGGAATATAATAACAAATTAAAGCAGGCCGCCCTGGAGAAAAAGATCAGCGATGAAAAACTGCACATCTCCCGGGAATTACACGATAACATCGGTTCCAATCTTACTTTTATGATCAGTTCAATCGATAATCTGGAATACGAGGTAAAAAACACAGCCCTTTTGGATCGTTTAAAAAAACTTAGCTCCCTTGGCAGAGAAACCATCGATGACCTGCGCAACTCCATCTGGGCCATCCAAAAAGAAAATGGCAGCGCGGACAAATTGGTGCTGAAAATAAACGAACTAAAGCAAAAAATTAATTCCGGTATTGAACGCCCCGAGATAAAAGTAGTAAAAAATTTATCAACCCCTTTACAGCTTTCGTCCACGCAAATGCTTAACTTTTACCGTCTGGTGCAGGAAGCCGTTCAAAATGCGGTTAAATATGCCGATGCAAACCAAATAACAATTACATTTTCGCAGCAGGAACATCGTCTGAAAATTACGATAGAGGATGACGGGAAAGGTTTTGATTTGAGTGCGGCTTCCGGGGGCAATGGCCTGGTCAACATGCGCGCGCGTTGTGAAGAATCCGGTTGCAACTTCAGCATAGATACATCTTCCAAAGGCACCATTGTTAAAATGACGATGAACTAATTCATTTTTTGGTTTCCCAAGCCCCTGATCAAGTCAAAAATAGGTCATATGCCCTATGGTTTTTTTCCATCAAAGTGCGTACATATCAGACCGGAGTAAAAAATGACTAAAATAAAAATTGCATTAGCGGAAGATAATCAAAGACTGGCTGAGGCTATCCGGGATAAACTTGCTATCTTCGACGATGTGGTTACGTTTAAGTTTCACGCGCTAAACGGCGTTGCGCTTTTAAAGCAGCTTGAAAACGACCCGGATATTGACGTAATCCTGATGGATATAGAGATGCCGGACATGGACGGTATCGAAGCTACCGCCGAGGTAAAAAAAAACTATCCAGAAATCAGGATTGTTATGCTCACCGTTTTTGACGATGAGGATAAAATATTCCGGGCCATACAGGCCGGGGCAAACGGCTACTTGCTTAAAGATGAACCCGCCGGGGTTATCGTCGATGGAATCAAATCCATCCGGGATGGCGGGGCGCCCATGTCTCCAAGCATCGCGGCAAAAACTTTGAACCTGTTAAGAAATCCTTCCAGCGTGCAAGAACCGGAAGCACGACAAGAGATCACTTTGACCAGGAGGGAAGTTGAAGTATTGGAACATATAAGCCAGGGACTCGATTATCAAAAAATTGCCAACACCTTATTTGTCTCCCCTTCAACCGTTCGTAAACATATCGAAAACATCTATAGAAAACTGCACGTTCACAATAAAATAGAAGCCGTGCTTCTGGCACAAAAACACAAACTCATCTAACCCATACTTGTTCAAAATAAATTATGTTAATGTTATCAAAGTTTAAACCCACCCCACGCCACGGCGCGCAGGCTTAATCCCCTCCCGAGAGGGGAAATATGATTCCCCTCCAACGGAGGGGTTAGGCCGTGCCTGCGGCAGGCAGGGGTGGGTTAAAACGGCCTGAACTTATTGATGGCTTTTAAAGGCATTTAACTCTTTTAAAAACAATACAAATTTTGCTTACATTAATTTATTTTGGACAGCAATGCATCTAACCGTAATTTTATCCACCTTTTCTCTTTGTGAAATCCCTTTCCCGGCTTTGGATGTGATATACCGACCTTAAATACGTCAAATGCCGTATTGTCAAGCCAATTCCGTCTGTCTATCTTTACACTAAATCATTTTACCACTCACAAAAGGAGGCATACCATGTGTTTCAGGAAAACATTTATATTTGTTGCGATAATATCCATTTTTATGGTTACAGCGTGTTCTGAAAAAGACAATCCGACCGCTTCAACCGCGAACGGTGATTTTAAAGTAACCGTCGGCAGCGGTACCAAACCGGAATATTCATGGACGGTCGGCAAGGCCTTCAGCGTCAGCGTTGTGCGTACCTCGGAACCCACGGTAATCGTCTGGGGAATAGCGACTCCCGGGCAGGGCAACATTGCTTCGCCTGCGAAACATGGCGCTGTCCCGACAGGCGCTGTGGCTACTGCAACAGCAGAAATTACACTGGCCTCCGGCGTTGAATACAGGGTGTCGGTCACGCTTCTTGACGGTAAAACCGGCTATACGGATTTTACACCTTAATGTGCTGTTTATAACGCTGTTTTATCAGATAGCAGTGTTTTAAACAGATGAATTTAAACGACATTAGCCTACCATAAAAAGGAGATATTATGAAGCAAAGGACTTTAATAACAGGTATGTTAATCATATCAGCGATAATTTTGTTAGCCGGTTGCAGTTCCATTATGAAGCAGGTGGGGAATATCGCCGGCAGTTTTTTGACAGGAACCACAAATGATCTGAACGAAGCGGCGGTTTCTGTATTCTTTATGCGCAACGTTTATCCGAAAGCCACGAACGACATTGCCTCAGAGTATTTTGAAGAAACCTGGCGGGACGGCGCCAATATGGTCTATGTAAGCCTGCTAAACCGCGATGGCGTGGGCATGCTTAAGGTGGATGGGCAGGTAATCATCGACGGAGAAGTAGTGCCGCACATAAAAAATGGATATTACGGCAAGTGGCTGGATGCCAATGACGTCTCTCCCAAAAAAGTTGTCATCAAAACCAGCACGGGACAGGAAGTATCTTTTACGGTAACCCCGCCGCCGCCCATTAAAATTAAAAGCATCAATGGTAAAAAAGAAAACGCCGTTGTTGATATTACCCAACCTTTGGACCTTGAACTTAAAGCCGAAAATCAACGCCCCGGTGAAGAAATAAGCATCGCTCTGCTCAGCTCTGTTATGGGCATTCATTCCTTTCTTGAATACGGTACGTTTAAATACGCAGACAAGATGCATCTGCCCGCGGCCATGTGGCAAAACGCCATAACGCCCTACGCGCCCATATCCGGTTCAAACTGGCTGAGAGTGGAACGTTTTAACGTCACACCGGCCAATGTTAAAGGCGTCGGCGCCACACAAATTATCGGACAGGCGCTGGATTGCGTGCCGGTAACTGTACAGGGTGAACTGGACGAAACCTGGGTCGGTACCGTGGACGGTCAAACGATAAATATCAGGGAGACGCTGGAAAAAGATGACGGTTTTATGCAGGTGGAGTTTAATAAACCCAATGCCTATTTCGGACGGCCCGTGAGCAGCGGCAGGAAATTCGCCATGGCTTCTTTTACCGTACGGGCTACCAAATTGCAGCAACAAAGAACCTCAAGCCATTCATCTACAATCGGAAATGTAACCACTACCACAACAACAACCACAACACGCACTTTTCCCACACTGCCCGACGATTACTGGGAGAATCTGGTTAATAAGCTTTACGCGGATTTTGAACGAGTATTGAAGAACAATTATGATATCGAACTGATACCCGTCGAGGATGTCCTTCGGGCGCCGTCTTACAAAGAGCTGGCGCCCATTAAAGATAAAGTATCGGTTGTTGAAGTGGAAAAGAGCTATAAGGGCACAAAGAACCTGATCCCCACCACCTTCACCGAAATTCTCAATGATATTTCCACCACTTTTGCCTGGGACCGTAAGGACGCGCGTCTGATCCGGGAACTGGGCGTGGACGGCCTGATCGCCGTAACCATTGACCTGGAAATGCCCTGGGAATCGTTTTCACTGACACCGCGTATGAGCATCCGTATTTCCGGCCCGCCCAACGGGTACAAAGCCGGCCCGACCATCTATCTGCAGGGTTTGGTGCACGGCAGCGGTATGCCTCTTGAGCAGGCAAAAATGAACGCCGATTATTTGATGGACGTGCTGCCCAATGTGATCCGTGAAAAAGAACTGATGAAAGCGCTGGAAACGGGCATTCATAAAATTAAAACGGAAGAAAAAAACCGGGCCTATGAAGCGATTTGGGCTTTGAAATAAGAAGATTGTTTTGTTTTTAGTTTAATCTTAATAAACACTCAATCCCCTGGCATCAAATAGGGGGTTGAGTGTTTTTTTATTGATTCAAGTATGGATAACTCATACAAAAATATGATTGTTGGATTTTGCGAAACCCATCCTTAAACGCATAGCCCGACGACAGGCGTATCTTTATTTTAGTTCTCAAATACCTTACACGGGCACCTATCTTAAAAAGCTTCAGACGAATAGTGTCGAACCGTGCCTTGGCCAGGGATTTGCCCTTAAGGTGCTGGTTCCGGAAAGCATGCATCAGCGTACAAGCTATAAAGGTCAATTTTCACATATTCTGAATACATATCCAGACGCCCAGTTCCCGATCGGCGCGGCTTAATAACCGAATAACTTCGATATCGCCGATTAGCCATCGGCGATTTATGGGATCGGGAATAAAAGCCCGATACGTTCTCTGATATCGTACCTACCGACTTTAAATAGCTTTAAATAAATACCCTTTATTTTATATAATGGTTTAAAAAGACTTTACCAAATAAGGCCAGAAGAAAATTTTTACACTCGTACAAAAGGGTGGAAGATTCCCAAAAGACTAAACAATGCTTCAGCGTTGGGAAAAACGGAAAGCCAACGCATCATCAAATCCTATGACAAAAGATTGTTCTTAATCGCATTATCAGGTAAACAACCGCCAGGAAGGAACAGCCCAGATATCCGGTTCGCCAAGATGAGCAATTTTTTTGCCCCGATAGATAACCAATCCGCCACGCCATTTACCGCCAAGCGCTGCCGCTACTTTTTTCAAGGCGGTGGCATCGGATGCATACGCTTGTTCACGCGCTTTGATTTCCATTCCCACATAGCCGGAAGGCGTTTGTAACAATACGTCGATTTCCAGTCCGGAACGGGTACGATAGAAGAAAAGCTCGGCATTCTTTTGACAGGTCCGCACCCATTTAAAAAGCTCCCCAATGACCATGGTTTCGTAAATACTGCCAGAAAATTCTCCCTCAAAGCCGGTTAGAGTTCGTAATAATCCGATGTCTAACCAGTAAACTTTGGGAGTTTTGACCACAGAACTGGTTAAATTACGATAAAACGGCTGCAGAAGAAGCACCTTATAGGATATGTGTAAATATTGCAAATAATTCCGCGCTGTTTGCACGGAAATGGCTGCATCCCGGGCCAGTTCTGAAAAGTTTAATAAACTGCCTGAACCCAAAGCTGTTAATTTCTGGAGTTTTCTGAAAGGCAATAAATCATTCAAGCGCGCCAAATCAGCCAGATCGCGTTCAAGGTAGGTGTATTCATAATCGCGCAGCCACTTTGTTCGTTCCTTATCATTTAAAGGCAACAAAGCGGGCATTCCACCCCAGCGTAATAAATAATTCTCGGCTGATTTGCCTTTGGCGTATTTTCCATCCAACAATTCCAGCGAGGGCAGCGGACTAAAAATGTCCGTAACGGATTCATCGCTGAACAAACGATCTATTAAAGGCGGTTGAATATTGGCAGCATTGGCGTCCAGAAGAAGCTCTTTCATCATCAACGGCCAGAGTTCATAAATAAAAACCCGGCCGGCCAGCGATTCACGGATGCGTTTTATCAACTGAATCTGACTGGAACCTAAAAGCACCTGAAAAGTAATATCGCCGTTATCGTAAGCATATTTAACCTTATCAAAAGCGATCGGCTCCTTCTGGGCTTCATCAATAATAGCTGTACCTATATCTCTGCCCCAGGCCGCGGAAGGTATTTCACGAACAACGTCGCGGTTTTCCGGCGCATCCAGATTAATATAATTTAACGATGCATACACCTTGCGCGCTAAAGTGGTTTTCCCCGTTTGCCGGGCGCCGGTAATAAGCACCAGGCGTTTACTGCCCGGATGCGGAAGTGATTCCTGTAAAAATCGATATTTCTGTAAATTTTCAATCATACTTTTAAAATTTACAGGTATTTTATATGAGATACAAGAAATATATGACAAAAGACCAATGACAAATGAAAAGAGATTGGATGGTTCAATATTAATACAAAAACCGGAAAAGGACAAGGGGGCTATTTAATATTACACCATTTACTTAAGCTGTAAGATAGGACTTGTTAAAACAAATTGATGTATTTGTAAAAAACAAATAATCGCTTTCGTTTGCCTCCGGTAACCTCTTTCAAAACATCCAATCGTTCCAGATCATTGACCAATTTATAGGCCGAAGCGCCGGACAAGCCGACAATTTTTTCCACTTGCTGCGCCCGAATAATCGGCGTAGAATATAGATATTCAATCAATTTTCGGGCATTTCCTTCTCTCGATTTTAAGGTTTTAAGTTTGACATCTATTTCTCTTTGTAGCTGTAGAATGCCGTCAAAGGTCTTTACACCTTTTACAGCCGTTTCCGTTACACCGTTTAAGAAAAATTTAAACCATTGATTGATATCGTTAGCCGTTCTTACGCGCATTAAATTATCATAGTAAAGCGAACGGTTTCTCTCAAAGAAATCGGAAAGATAGAGGATCGGTCTTTTTAAAATTTTTTGGTTCACCAGATAAAGGGGAATCAACAAACGTCCCACCCGGCCGTTTCCGTCTAAAAAAGGATGAATAGTCTCAAACTGATAATGAATCAAGGCAATCTTTAATAAGTCCGGCACGGGATTTGTCTCATCATTGGCAAATTTCTCAAGGTCGGACATCAATTCATGGATCATGGTATGAGGCGGCGGGATAAAAACGGCATCGCTTAAGGTCGCACCGCCAATCCAATTTTGGCTGGTTCGGAATTCTCCCGGCAATCGATGCTTACCGCGCACGTTTTGCAGTAAAACTTTATGCACCTGTTTGATTAATCGGGAAGAAAACGGTAGCGCTTTTAGCCAATTATCCCCTTGATTCATTGCTTGAATGTAGTTTTGCACTTCCTGCCAATCGTCGCGCCGCTCAAAATCAATTTCGTCTTTACTTAAAAAAGCTTCTTCCATTTTAGTTTGTGTGCCTTCTATTTTAGACGATTGGGTCGCTTCTTTGACGATATGCATGCCGATATACAGGTCAATATTCACATATTCGGAATACATATCCAGGCGCCCAAGTTCCCGATCGGCACGGCTTAATAACCGGATAACTTCCATATCGTCGATGAGCCATTTACGATTTATGGGATCGGGAATAAAGGCCCTGTACGTTCCCTGGTTAACATACCTGCCGGCTTTAAAACGCTTCATAATAAAAACCTTTATTTTAGAAAAAATACATTTTCTAAAAAAGAATATAGCTTATTTTAGAAAACAATCAAAATCTAAAATAAAAATCGCCTTTATTTTAGATAATGGTTTAAAAAGAAAACAAAAAAACTTTACCAAATAAGGTCTGCTATTTTAAAAGCCGGTATTAAAAAGCGAATAAGATTGCAGCCGATTTAGTAGTGAAAAAGTTGAAAAAGGTTTCATCTGCTGCCTCGGTTGCTTTTATTTTGTGAGGTAGGTAAATTCAACCTTTAACGTGCACAAACGCTAAACCGAATGGATGAATTATTGAATAAATGGATTGATGCATGTAACGCGACTCATGTCGCGCAATACCGTACGTAGAGGTATATTAAAAATCCGGAACCTACAGATTTAAATGTGCGAACCCAGGTCGTTCTTTTATGCCGATAGTTCCATACTCCGTTTATCCGTCACTCCGGATATTACTTCCGTCAATTCATTAATTCATCAATCCGTTAATTCATTGAACAACATTTTATTTACCCAGCAGTTTTAAAGGTTCACATCATGACCCGTAAATTAATTGAACAAAAGAAGAAAGAATGGGAAAATAGCGCACTCAAAAAGGTGCTGGATAAAAATCCCGAGCGCAAGGAATGCTTTACCACCAACTCCTGGCTGGAAGCCGAGCGGGTCGCTTTGCCACCCGAAATGGACGAACGGCAGTGGCTGGAAAAAATCGGCTTTCCCGGCGAGTATCCCTACACCCGCGGCGTGCAGCCCACCATGTACCGCGGCCGCTTTTGGACCATGCGTCAGTATGCCGGTTTTGGTACGGCCGAAGAATCCAACCGCCGCTATAAATATTTGCTGGAGCAGGGACAAACCGGCCTTTCCGTGGCCTTTGACCTGCCCACACAAATCGGCTACGATTCCGACGACGAGCACAGTGTGGGCGAAGTGGGCAAGGTGGGCGTGGCTATCGATTCTTTGCGCGATATGGAAATCCTTTTTGACGGCATTCCGCTGGATAAGGTATCCACATCGATGACCATCAACGCGCCGGCGGCGGTTTTGCTGGCCTTTTATATAGCCCTGGCCGAAAAGCAGGGGGTGGCCAAAGAGAAACTGCGCGGCACCATTCAGAATGACATTCTCAAGGAATACATCGCCCGTGGGACCTATATTTTTCCGCCCCAACCCTCTCTGCGGTTGATTACCAATATTTTTGAATATTGCGCCGACGAAATGCCCAACTGGAACACCATCAGCATTTCCGGTTATCACATCCGCGAGGCCGGTTCCACCGCCGTGCAGGAAGTGGCCTTTACCCTGGCCGACGGCATGACCTATGTTCAGGCCGCGCTGGATACCGGTCTGGACGTGGACCGCTTTGCCGGACGGCTATCTTTCTTTTTTAACGCCCATAACGATTTGCTGGAAGAGGTGGCTAAATTCCGGGCTGCGCGGCGCATCTGGGCCAAAATAATGAAGGAAAAATTCAGGGCCAAAAATCCCCGTTCTATGATGCTGCGCTTTCACACACAAACCGGGGGCAGCACGCTCACGGCGCAGCAGCCGGATAACAACATTGTGCGGGTAACCATACAGGCCCTGGCCGCCGTATTGGGCGGAACGCAAAGCCTGCACACCAATTCCAAAGACGAAGCGCTGGGTCTGCCCACCGAGGACGCCGTGCGCATCGCCCTGCGCACTCAGCAGATTGTGGCTCACGAGTCCGGCGTAACCAATTCGGTCGATCCCCTGGCCGGATCCTATTTTATGGAATCGCTGACCGATAAAATCGAAGAAAAGGTTTGGAAATATTTAGATAAAATCGAACAGTTGGGCGGGATGGTGCCGGCCATAGAAAAGGGATATGTGCAAAAGGAACTTCAGGACGCCGCTTATCGTTATCAGCGGGAAATCGAATCCGGTGAACGGGTTCTGGTGGGCGTAAATCAATACACTATAAAAGAGGAGGGGCAAAAGGACATCCTGCGCGTCGATCCGTCCATCCAGCAAAAACAGATGGAAAATTTAAAACAATTGCGAAAGGAAAGAGACAACAACGCGGTGAATTCCGCCCTGCAGGCCCTGCGCAACGGCGCCCGGAAGGAATCGGTCAATCTGATGCCCTTTATCGTACAGGCCGCCCGCGCTTACGCCACCCTGGGCGAGATTTGCGGCATTCTGCGCGAAGAATTCGGGGAGTATCAGGAGGCGGTGGTGTTGTAATTGCGTAGGCACAAAGGCACAAAGGGGCAAAGGCACAAAGTCTAATAATATGATTACGAGGTTGAAAATGTCAGAGATAAAAACCTATAGAGATTTGTTGATCTGGCAGAAATCTATGGCTTTGGTGTCGGAAGTTTACAAGCTCACAAAGTCTTTTCCTAACGAGGAAATGTTTGGACTGAGCGCCCAATTGCGTAAAGCGTCTGTCTCAGTGCCAAGTAATATAGCTGAAGGATATGGCAGAAATTCTACAAAGGATTATGTACGATTCCTGCACATTGCCATTGGATCGTTGTATGAAATTCAAACTCAAATTGAAATTGCATTTGAATTAAAATATTTACCATCGGAAGATTTTACCAGACTGGATAAGCTAATGAAAGAAATTGAACGGATGATATCCAGTTTGCTTCGTAAATTAAAGTAGAATAAAAAATGAACAGAATAATTAAAACAAGTTCATCATATTCTTTTAAGCCAGCATGCTTTTCCTATCACTTTGAGCCTTTGTGCCTCTGTCCCTTTGTCCCTTTATGCTTTAAATTAACACAAAACAGGAGAATCGAATGCCCAAACGCATCCGCATATTAATTGCCAAACCGGGGTTGGACGGCCACGACCGCGGCGCCAAATATGTGGCCCGCGCCCTCAAGGACGCCGGTTATGAGGTTATTTACACGGGTATCCGCCAGTCGCCGCAGGCCATCGCCAAAACGGCCGTTCAGGAAGACGTGGATTTTGTGGGATTGAGCTTGCTCTCAGGCGCCCACAACGAGCTGTTCCCAGAAGTGGTGCGCCTGATCCGTGAAAATGGCGGGGAAAATATCATCGTCTTTGGCGGCGGAGTGATACCGGATGAGGACATCCCCTTTTTAAAAGAACAGGGCGTGGAAGTGGTGTTTACCCCGGGCGCGCCCATGCAGGACATTATCGCTTTTATCGAAGCCAATAAGGAAAGGACAGCCCATTAAATGGAATTAGCCGAAAAAGTACTGGCCGGGGAAATGCGCGCCGTGGCCCGGGCCATCAGCTACATCGAAAACGACCATACTCAAAAAGAGGAATTAATCGATACATTGTATCCCCACTGCGGCAAGGCGGCGGTGTGGGGACTCACCGGCCCGCCGGGTTCGGGAAAAAGCAGTCTGTTGGATCACATCATCGATCGCGAGCGCAAGCGGGGCAGTACAGTGGCGGTGATCGCCGTGGATCCCAGTTCGCCTTTTAGCGGCGGCGCCATTTTGGGCGACCGTCTGCGCATGCAAAAACACGCCACCGATTCCGGCGTGTTCATTCGTTCTATGGCCTCACGCGGGCATCTGGGCGGGGTGGCCGGCGCTACCGCCGACGTAATTAAAGTGCTGGACGCTGCCGGTTTCGACCTGATCATCATCGAGACCATCGGCGTGGGACAGACGGAAATTGATGTGGTGGAAATGGCCGATGTGGTGCTTCTGCTGCTGGTGCCCGGTTTGGGAGATGAAATCCAGGCCCTCAAAGCCGGGGTGATGGAAATCGGCGATATCTTCATTATCAACAAAAGCGACCGCGACGACGCCGACAAAGTGCGCGCCGAGGTGGAATATGTGCTGGGGCTTAAATATACGGATGACGATGATGAGCGCAACCCGGTGTTTATGACCTCGGCCAAACTGAACGAAGGCATTGATGAAATGCTGGCCGGCGTGCACGCCTATTTCGATAAGATCAGCAATAACGGCTGGCTGGAACAAAAACGCAAAAAACGCATCGCCAGTGAAATCAAAACCATTTTGGCGGCCAAAATTAAAAATGAAGTGGAACGTTATCTGCGTGAAGACAATCTTCTGGAACACTGGGTGGAACAAATTTACAAGGGCAAGCGCAGCCCCTACGCTATGATCAACGAAAAACTGCAATCCTTTGCCTGGGAGTATCATTCAAAATGATTACCAAAATCAATCACATTGGCATCGCCGTACGGTCGCTGGAAGAACACATCCCTTTTTATCGCGATGTGCTGGGACTGCGACTGATTGGCAGAGAAGAGGTGGCCGATCAAAAAGTGAAAACGGCTATTTTTGCCGTCGGCGAAGTACGTATCGAACTGCTGGAACCAATGGCGCAGGACAGCCCCATCGCCAAATTCATCGAGAAACGCGGCGAAGGTATGCACCATATTGCCTATGAATCGGATGACATCGAGGGCGATCTGGCCGGTTTTAAAAATAAACATATTCAATTGATTGATGAACAGCCCCGGCCGGGCGCGCACAATACGCTTATCGCCTTCCTGCATCCAAACTCTACGGGAAAGGTGCTTACGGAAATTTGCCGGACAAAGGGGTAATACCCTGTACGGGATAAAGGTTTATTAAACAAAACATTCATCCTTGTTTTTGGTACAAGACCATGGTCAGAAAAAATGCAGTAATTTTATTATCAATTCTGTTTCTTTTTATCGGCTGTGTGCCTGTTCCCCACAAACCGACAAAAAAAAGCAGGCAGCGCGGCTATGTTAATGAGACAAAACACAAGCCTAAAGTTGAACCGGATGTTTTTATTATTTATATCAAAACCGAGGGAAGAGATGTTCCCCCTCCGGTCGGTACCTTTACGGGAAAAGAATATCATATTACATATAACGGTCAGATAAAAGTTTTTGAAAGATTCTATAAATCCGACCCGGTTTTTGTGAACAGCTATTACGTCGATTTGCATAAACTTAACCAATTGGATTCTCTTTTTAAGGAAGTGGATTTCGTGCACTTTCCCGATATTCTGCCAAGAACAGATAATATTATAATACCTGCTACCCATATTGCATTAGCATACCGGCCCTCTCGGGGAGCCAGATTAAAAGCTGTCAGAGCGCTTTCCATAAACGTTGACGAGGAATATTATCCCGAGGGTTTCTTCGATTTATACGGTATGCTGAATGAAGTACTCTATAGAAGCAGGAAATAATATATTTTATTTTTTATATTTAGTTCTTTAAAGAAAGGATTAATATGAAAAAAACGGCCCACGTTGTAATAGTAATTTTATTGCCTATTTTGGGTTTTTCTCAGGGCGAGTTCTTGCCCAAAGGACAAAGCGGGTTGGGCGTATCGGTAGGGTATGCGTTAAATAGAGAAACAACGGGTATCGGTTTAGGTGCCGGTTTCTCTATTAATGGTATCTTTGATATAGGTTTAGATTACGCTAAAGCTTCCGCTCGTCAGGATGATGCACACTCTGTAAGCACTTATTCTCCGTTTATCGCGTTCCATTGGTTAAAGCAAAATGAGAATATCAAAATAAATCTATCATTGACGGCCAACCTTTTACTAAACAGTTACACAGACCGTTATCGGGTAGACTATAATAGCTATGATGTTTCCGGAAACGGATTACTATTCGGTGTGGAAACCTTTTATAAAATACAATCGGATGAAAAATTTTCTATCATGCCGCTATTGGGCATTTCTTATTCTTCGCTTACTCTATCTTATAAAGATCAAAACGGAATGCCCTTATTAGGCGATGACGGACTTGAACGAAGGGATGATCTTTCACGGTTGAATTTCAGCATCGCTTTACCGTTGATTTTTAAATTAGATATGGCTAAAGAAAATAATACATTACTTATAATAACACCGGCCGTTGTAGTAAATAAAGATGCCAATTCGTTTAATATTAGCTTATCTATGATTGGAAGTAAACTTGAATAATATAGTTTTTTAGATTTCAATTTTGGAATCCCAAAAAATGATATAGTGAATATCAAACTGAATGATGAAAATTATAGGACTAAAGTAAAACCATTTTTTATCTACAAGAGATGAATTGAGAGATAGCGACTACGGTGAGATTTAAAAAGAAAATCACTCAGGAAATTACTCTAACATTCTTATGAGATTGCTTTTTTCAATGAGAGAGTATACACTACTATATTTTACCGTTTGTTGAATTTAAAGGTGAAAGAGATTAGGATGAAAAGAACAGTATTCTTCGTAAGCTTTGTTTTGTTACCCGTTTTAGGGTTTTCTCAGGGTGAATTTTTGCCGAAAGGACAAAGCGGATTGGGTTTTTCTGCCGGGATGGCTTTTGCCGATGAGACCAGAGGAATCGGCGGCGGTGTTGGTTATTCATTCAACGGGGTGTTCGATATCGGTTTGAGTTATGTGGGCACAAACGGATATAAAAATGGGATGCCTTATATAGGCACCTTTTCTCCTTCGATTACCGTTAATGCGCTAAAACAGGAGGAGAATACCCTGATGTTTTTATCACTCTCTTTAAGCTATCTATCCAGTTCCTATTCCTATAAAAAGGATGGACTGGTTAGAACTTATCGCCTCACTTCATCATCGGGATACATTTTGGGAGGAAGAATATTTTTTCTACCGGAACATCAGGAAAAGTATAAATTGATGTTTTTCGCGGGTATTTTTCTCAATATACTTAAATTCAAAGGCGAATACGGTGGAGCTTTCGAGGAGCGAGATACCCGTGTTAGTTTTTCATTTGGATTACCTTTTGAGATCGCCTTGCAGAGATCCAATAAACTTGTACTGATGCCTTCCTATACGATCGCAGATGAGAATGATAGTATTAATATTGAGGTAGGAATCATTATTCCATCAAAAAGGAGCCAAAAATGAAGACGTTACGCGATTTACTGGACATTGCCATTCAACAGGAAATTGATTCACAAAAATTGTACCGTTATGGTATGGAAATAGTTTCCGATGAAAAAGCGCGGGAGTTCCTGAAACAACTGGCCGAAGAAGAAGTGCGTCATGAGAACACATTGATCAATATTAAAGAAACCGAATTATATGATTTGGATGTGGCGGTAGAAGACGAGGCGGTTTTTCAAAACACATTAGACTCTCATGGAGAAAATGTAGTTGAGCTGGATAAAAAGCTAACCGTTGAAGATATTCTGGAAATTGCCTTAAAACGTGAGTTCGCCGCCGGCAATGTGTTTGCTGCTGCCGCCAAAGCGGCAAGGGATGAAGAACTGATCACCCTTTTTGAGAATCTGGCTAAAGAGGAAGACATCCATCACCAGCGCGTGGAAAAGGAATACCGTTTGCTTACCGGCCAGATGGGCGAGGAATTGTAAGGCAAGATTTATCTTGGGCATAGTACAAAGTACTTATTATGAAGTGGCAGATAATTATTTACAGATAAAATAGGCACAAAGGGGCAAAGGGACAAAGGCACAAAGTAACGCAAGATTTATCTTGCGCCCAGAAAGCAGGTACTTTCGACCGGTTCACCCTTCGACAGGCTCAGGGAACGTAGGCTGAGCGTTCGACTGATTCCGCCCGGGCGGAACGAAGTCTTGTCGAAGCCTATCCTGTTACCTTCAGTAGATCAGGTCAGGCAGCCAACAGCTTGCATCTAATAGCCGGGAGAAAAGAATTTCGAACACCGATTAACGATATATGAATTGAGATGTACTTTAAACTAACAACTGATAACTGAGAACTGACCCTTCGACTTCGCTCAGGGCAGGCAGCTAATAGCCGGAAGACCAGAATTTCGAACACCGATTAACGATTTACGAATTTAGAAGTACTTTGTGCTGATAACTTTCGCAGCGAAGCGAAGAACCTGCCGTGGCGGGGGGAACTGGAAATTGGAAACTGGGAACTGGGAATGGGTACAGAATTACGAATCATTCAATTATGAATTACGAATTAAAAGCCGAGAGTCAAGTAGCTGACAGCCGATAGCTGATAGCCAATAGCCCAAAGCCTATAGCCAACAGCCGATGGCCGACAGCTGAGAGCCGATAACTGAAAACTAACAACTCTACTCCATCACATTCCTCTGCCGTTTGATTAACAGATAAATAAAAAACGGCCCGCCGAACAGAGAAGTGATAATCCCCACCGGCAATTCGGCCGGCAGAATAAGCGTTCGGGCCAGGGTATCGCACCACACCAAAAAGGCGCCGCCGGCCAGTACCACACCCGGAAATAAACGACGATGATCCGTGCCCAGCAGCAATCGCAGAATATGCGGCACAATCAACCCCACAAAACCAATCGGCCCGGCGATGGCCACAATGGCGCCTACCAGCAGAGAGGCCAGCCAAAAGCTTACGCGCTGTAGTCGTTCCACCTGCACGCCTTTACTCAAAGCCATTTCTTCGCTGGCCAGTAAAATATTGAAAGCGGGCGTTTCCCGGTAAAAATAAAAAAACACCGGCAGAAAAATGATGAGCAGCGTGAGCGGATACATCCAGCCGCTAACCGAAAGCGAACCCATCAACCAGCGCACCATGTGATACGTCTCGGTGAAATCGGCCAGATAGTGGATAAACAAGATCAACGACGAAAAGAACAAACCGATCGTTACGCCGGCTAAGATCAATGTATTGCTATTCATCTCCCGGCTGCGTCCTGCGATCCAGTAAATGCCGCTGATGGTGAGCATACTGCCGCCGATGGAAAAAAGGGTAATGGTCGAGAAACCGAAGAACTGAAGAATGAGACCGGTTTTAATGGCGATCACAGCGCCAAGAGACCCGCCGGACGAAACGCCCAGCGTGTACGGCGTGGCCAGATCATTACGCAGCAGAGCCTGAAATACCGCGCCAATTAAAGCCAGACCGGCGCCGGTTAAAAAAGCGAAAGCGATGCGCGGAAGACGGATGCCAAACAAAATCTGGTAGCTTAGTGAAGCCGGATTCGAAAAGGCCTCCATTAATTTGACACTGCTTTCCCCAATGAAAGGGGGAATAGTTATGGCGGATAGAAAAAAAATCAAAATAATAATTTTATTCCGGGGAAAATTTGAGCGCATATTATTTTTTTGGTTTCATATTCATAATACTAAGGTAAGATACGGATGAAAATCATTTATGTAAAGATGAAGCGATTTTATCTGTTCCACGCATAGCGGTTACGCGCGCCTGCTGCAGCAGTGCCTAATTATTGCGGCTTATGTTGGCGCCGATCGCCCCGAAACGTTGGACAATATCTTCATATCCGCGGTCGATCAGCTCGGCATGCTCAATGATGCTTTGGCCTTGCGCAGCCAGGGCGGCAATGACCAGGGCAATTCCGGCGCGAATATCCGGGCTGCTGAGTTTTTGACTGCGCAGCCTGGCCGGTCCGCTTACCACAACGCGGTGCGGATCGCACTGGATAATTTCCGCGCCCATAACAATCAGTTTATCCACAAAAAACATCCTCGATTCATACATCCAATCCTGAAAGAGCACCATTCCGCGCGCCTGTGTGGCCAGAACGATCATTGGGCTCATCAAATCGGTGGGAAAACCGGGCCACAATCCGGTTTGTATCTTCTTTTGCCGGGCCGAAAGCTGCGCCGGACGTACGCGCAACGTGGTATTATCCGTGTAGCTTACATCCACATTCATCTGTTTTAAATAATGAACAATGACGCGCAAATGATCCCTGTTCACGCCGGTAATTTCCAAATCGCTGCTTGTACAGGCGGCGGCAATGGCAAAGGTGCCGGCTTCAATATGATCGGCGGCGACGCTATGGGTAAAGCCGTGTAGAGAACGCTGCCCTTTGATACGCAGAAAATTGCTTCCTCGTCCTTCGATCTGCGCGCCCATTTTCTCGAGGACATCGATCAGGTCGGCAATATGGGGTTCCGAAGCGGCGTTCTCGATCACCGTTTCGCCGTCAGCGGCCGCCGCAAGAAGCAGAGCGTTTTCCGTGGCGGTTACGGATGCTTCCAGTAAAAAGATAGAGGCCGGGCGCGGTTTGGGCGAAACCGCCCGGAACCGGTCGTCTTTGATTTCAATCTCTCCGCCAAAATTTTCAACCACCGTAAAATGGCCGTCCAGATTCCGTCTGCCAATCACGCATCCGCCGGGCGGAGGGAATTCCGCTTCTCCAAAACGGGCCAACAATCCGCTCAGGAACAGAATAGAGGCGCGTAATTTACCGGCTAATTCCATATTCAGGCGGGTCTTATTTACTGTCCCGCTGACGATGTAGCTGTTGGGGCCTTCGCGCTCGATCTGTTTACCCAGATCCTTTAATATATGCAGCATAATATGCACGTCTTTTATCTCGGGCACGTTGTACAGGCAGCAGGTTTCGTCGGTTAATACCGTGGCCGCGATGATCGGCAATGCGGCGTTTTTATTCCCGGCTACTTTAATACGGCCGCTTAATTTATAACCGCCCTCAATGATGAATTTTGCCATAGGTTATTCCTTATTTATTGTTCCCAATATTTCCGCTTCCATCCGCAATTCCAACCCCAGTTCCTTTTGGGCCTTCGATTTGATCAGTTCGATCAGTTCCAGCACATCGGCGCAGGTTGCCTTCCCTTTGTTTTCGATAAATGCGGCGTGAGAAGATGAGATGCAGGCTCCGCCTCGCACCGTTCCTTTCAAACCGAGCAGCCGGTCTATCACGTAACCGATCGAGGGGGTGGGAAGACCGAGCCGTTCCTGTTCATCCGCACGTAGATTCTGAAATACGCACCCGGCCGATCTTTGCGGCTGGATCGCCTTTTGACGGCTCCAGGCTTTGCTTATTTTTCGCGCCGAGGCAACCCCGCCCTTTTTGAGACAAAGTTCCACCCATAACACAATTTCTTTGCTGGTTTGCAGTATACTGCGGTCATACCCGAATTTGAAATACTCCCTGTTCACAATGTAACTTTTCCGGCCATCCGTTAAACAGGCGGAATGAATGAGGTCGCCAAAAAAGCGCCGCGCCCCGTGCATATTCATATAAATAGCGCCGCCCACGGTGGCAGGGATACCCGCGAACCATTGCAGCCCGGAAATCCCGTGCCGGTACAAACTCTGCGCAAGGGTGTTGATTTTCAGGCCGGAATCAACCCGAACCAGCACATCTTCCAGGGGCCCGGAATGGAGACCAGCGGCGAATAACCCGTTCGCTCGCGGCCCGTTGAATCGGATATCTTTTCGTTTTGCCGAAGGACAGGGTTTGTTCGGTCTGCCCAGAATCTCCCACTTTGCGGTCTGATTGATGATAATAAAGCCGTCGAAACCGCTGTCGGAAACAATAAGGTTGCTGCCGTTACCAATAATTTTGTATGGAACACGGTATTGACAGGCCAGTTGTACGGCCTTCCGCAAATGCTCGGTTTGACGGATTTCCGCCAGTAGACGAGCCGGACCGCCAATGCCAAAGGTGGTATAATCCGCGAGCGGCTTGTCGGCCCATACCGCTGTGCCGTTGTCCTCCAGTTCTTTCCGGATGTTTTGATATGGATTCATCATCCCGTCGTATTTCTAATTGTTTTATGAAAATATCGTGCTGAAATATTTATACCCCGAATCGGGAAATATGGTTACGATCGTGGCTTCTTCATTTACCTTTTCCGCCAATTTAAGGGCGCCGTAGATGGCCGCGCCGCTGGAACCTCCGGCGATGATACCTTCGGTTCGGGCCAGTTTGCGCGTGTATTCGAAAGCCGTTTCGTCGTCGATGCGGATGATATCATCCAGATAATCAAACTGGACGGTGGGCAGTAAAAACTCGTCCCCCAGCCCTTCCAGCTTATACCGCCGCGGTGAAACCCGCTTTTTGTGCTTAAAATAATCATAAAAAACCGAGCCAACCGGATCGACGCCGATTATTTTGATGTCCGGATTCTGTTCCTTCAGATATCGTCCCGCTCCGCAAAGTGTGCCACCCGTTCCAATCCCGGCAATCAGATAATCAATCCGGCCTTTTGTTTGGCGCCAGATTTCCGGGCCTGTGGTTTTGTAATGCGCTTCATTATTATCCGGATTATTATGTTGATCGATATAAAAAGAATCCGGATGTGTTTCGGCTATCTTTTTAGCATAGTTATTGTACGAATTCTCTTCCTCCGGGGGAATATCGGCGTCTACCAGAATAGTTTCTGCGCCTAAATGCCGCAGCATCTTAATTTTTTCTATACTGGTCGTATCGCGGATGACTATTTTACACTTATATCCTTTTTGGAGGCTCACAATCGCCAATCCCATCGCCGTATTCCCGGATGAGTTCTCGATAATCGTATCGCCGGGCCTCAGTTTTCCCTGACGCTCCGCATTTTCGATCATATATTTAGCGATGCGGTCTTTTATACTGCCTCCGGGATTCAGGAATTCCAGTTTGGCCCAGATCTGCGCTTTTACGTGCTTTGTAATTTTATTCAGCCGGATCAGCGGAGTATTTCCGATGGCATCTAACAGTGAACTCATTATGTTTTCCTGCGCAAAAAATTTTTAATGCCATTTTTTTTGGTTAAATTGGGAATATACGAAGGTAAAATAAGCCTATCAATATTGTTTTGGTTTGTTTTTTAAGTGTCCAAACCGGATTATAGAAAAGAGGGAACATCGATGTTAAACCGCCGTCATTTTTTACGCGCCGCCGCGCTCACGGGATTAACGCCGCTGGTAAATTTTGCTTCCAATATTCAAAATGAACAAAAACCGCTCATTAAACCGCCCGCTTTGCGCAAAGGCGATACGGTGGGGCTGGTCACTCCGGCTTCACCCTTGTTTGAAGCGCATCAAACCATGATTGAAGCCCGCGAAAAAATGGAAGGTTTGGGCTTTAAAGTGAAGTTCGGAAAAAACGTGACGGCCAAGCGCGGCTATCTGGCCGGAACCATCGAACAGCGTGTTTCCGATTTGCACGATATGTTCGCCGATGACTCTGTACAAGCGATTGTCGCCATCCGCGGCGGGTACGGCAGCGCTCAGCTTTTACCCTATCTCGATTACGATTTGATTGCCCGGCACCCCAAAATTTTGTTGGGCTACAGCGATATTACGGCTCTTCTGAACGGCATTCATCGCCAGACCGGCCTGGTTACCTTTCACGGCCCGGTGGCGGTTTCTACCTTTACCGAGTACACAACCAAATACTTGTTTAAGGTGTTAAGCGAAGCCAAACCGGTGGGCATGATTGAAGACGCGCCGTACGACGGCAATCTGCAAAGCAGCAACCGGGTTTGGACCTACCGCGGCGGAACAGCCGAAGGGAAGTTGGTGGGTGGAAATCTTACTCTGCTGCAATCCCTGTTGGGCACGCCGTATGAATTTGACGGCCGGGATGCCCTCTATTTTATTGAAGAAGTGGGGGAAGAACCTTACGATATCGACCGGATGCTGTGGCAGATGAAAATGGCCGGGAAGTTTGAGCGGTGCAAAGGCGTTATCTTCGATAAAATGCCCTCGGTGAAACCGGCCGATTATAAACCGGGTTTTAACAGTTCGTTGAGCGTGGAAGAGGTTATCGACGATGTGTTCAAAGAGTATTCCTTTCCGGTTTGCGTGGGGCTTTCGCTGGGGCATATCAAAGAAAAACCCACCCTGCCGCTGGGCGTCCGCGCCCGTCTGGACAGCGACGCGGGAAGAATTGCCCTGCTGGAAGCGGCCGTGCGGTGAAAGGAAAAAACGGAAAGCTCGTCTAAAAGATAGAAAGGGATGATTGAATTATTGAATGAATGGGATGATGGAATGAAGGAAGAACGGAGTGTTGGAATGTAGGAGTACTGGAGTATTGGAGTGTTGGAGTAATGGAGTATTGGTATAAAAACAATAATTCATCAATTCACCAATTCATTGAGGAAGATATGGAATTTTTACTTGTACCCGTATTATTCGGTCTGGCCTTGTTACTGCTCGGCATCGGCAAGTTGTTCGGCCGGAAAGGCGTAAATAGCAGCTGTCATGCGGGGGATGATATAGACGGCGTGGAATCCTGCGATACCTGCAGTCACGACGCCAATGAGCTGAAATTACCCATCGGTAAAGATGATGACGGACTGGATAATGTGGCCAAATTGGGCAACCCCAACCGTAACCGGCCCTTTTCCGATAAGTTTGATTTCCGGCCGGACAGGATAAAGTAAACATGGAGTAATGGAGTAACGGAGTGATGGAGTGATGGGGCTTTCGGTGTTGAATTGGTGAATTAGTGAATGAATGAATTGATGAATTAATGCTATCTAACATCACTCCAATACTCCATTACTCCAATACTTTTACACTCCAATACTCCATTGTTTCATCATTCCACTCATTCAACAATTCATCAATCCCTTTCCCTTTCGTTTATTTTAAATTTTCGATAAGGTATTCCGTCATCTTTTGGTAGAGGTGCAGGCGGGCATTGCCGCGGACGCCGTGTTGATGTTCGGGATAAACGAAATAATCCACCTGTTTTCCGGCTTGAATCGCTTTTTGCAGATAAAGCAAGGTATGCTGCCAAACCACCACCGGGTCCACGGTTCCGTGAATGAGCAGCAGTTTGCCCTGCAGGTTGTCGATATAGTTAAACGTGCTGCTTTCGGCGTAGCCTTCGGGATTGGCCTGAGGCGTATCCATATAGCGTTCGCCGTACATTACTTCATAATAATGCCAGTCGGTTACCGGTCCGCCGGCCACCGCCGCTTTGAACACGCCCGGCCGTCGCGTCATCAGCGAGATGGTCATAAAACCGCCGTAACTCCAACCGTGCACGCCGATGCGTGTGCTGTCCACATAAGGCAGTCTTTTCAGATAATCGATGCCGGCCATCTGATCCTCCACCTCTATCGTACCCAGACGGCGAAATGTGGCCTGCTCGAATGCGATACCCCGATTGGCCGAACCGCGGTTATCCAGCGTGAAGACGATGAAACCCTGCTGGGCCAGATACTGGAACCACAAGCCCCTACTGCCCGTACCGCCCAGCCAGGTATTGCGCACCAACTGAGCGTGCGGGCCGCCGTACACATAGACGATAACCGGATATTTCTTCTGCTCATTAAAATCGGGCGGTAGGATCAGCCGGTAGTTCAAACGCGTTCCGCTATGTTCAATAGAACCGAGCTTTACCTGCCCCAGGGCATAGTCGGTCAACGTATTGGGCGCCTCCAGCAAAATTCTCCGCGTCTGTCCGTCTTCATCAAGCAGGGTTATTCTGGAAGGCGTTTTTAGCTCGCTGAAGCGGTCGATAAACCAGCGGCCGTTTTTGGAGGGCAAGACAGCGTGCGTACCCGTGTTCTGTGTGATTCTTTCCATTCTGCCCGAAGATAACTTAACCCGGTAGGCGTAACGATTCAGTCCGTCCGCTGAAGCGGCCGTCACAAAAATATACTTGCCCGAGGGTTCGCTGCCTAAAAAGGACAGGACGTCAAAATCGCCTTCCGTTACCTGCCGGATGAGCTTCCCGCGCGCCGAGTACAAGTACAGATGCTGAAACCCGTCCCGCTCGCTGAACCACAAAAAGCGCGAGGGATCGTCGTTCATAAAAATGGGGCCGTGTTCGGGTTCCACATACTTGTCGTCTTTCTCTTCAAACAGAGTTTGCACGGCGCGCCCGTTTTCGGGGTCATATTTTACCAGACGCATATGGTTTTGATCGCGGTTGAGATGGGCCACGTAAATATATTTTTCGTCCGGACTCCAGGTAATGTTTGTAAGATACTGGTCGCGCGGTTCGCCGGTTCGCAGAAAAACCGTCGATCCTGTTTTCAGATTGTACACGCCCACCTGCACCTGTTCGCTGGTCATACCGGTCATCGGATAGCGGATAAATTCAGCTTGCGCCGGACGTTCATCTATGTGCACCAGCGGGTATTTTGTGACCATAGATTGATCGAGGCGGTAGTAGGCCAGGTAATTGCCGCGCGGCGACCAGAAGGTGCCTTTGTAAATACCGAATTCGTTGCGATGTACGTAATTGCTGCCGTTGCTAATGCCCTCGCCCTCATCAAAGGTGATTTGGTAGGTACGTTCCGGATCGTAAGCGATAAACAAATTTTTACCGCGGGTAAAGGCCATACGCCTGCTGTGCGGCTCGATATCCACGTTTTCCGCCTCGCCTTCAATTTGATTCACCAGGCTTAACGTTTTGGCGTTTACGTTATATTCATACCACTTGTTTTGCAGAATAAAACGCAGGGAATGCTTGTTCGCCCAGGTAAGGCGCGGGAAATTGGAAAGGGCTTTTTCACCGTAGGCTTCCAAATCCGCGTTGAGCGAGTCGAGCGCAAGCAGAATTTGCGGCGGTTCGTCTTTTATCCCGTCCTGCAACAGGGCCAACCCGCCATTGGCCGAATCCACGTATGTAAAGGATTCGCTATCGCCGCGCCATTGCAGCTGCCGCAAGGTTTTCAGGCGGAATTGTTTGGCGCCGCCCAGGATAGCGTCTTCCAGCGAAAAATATTTTTCCTGTGCAAATAACTGCGCAAACAGAAAAAACAGTACAAGCAAACTTACGGTATTTCTCATCTCAACCTCCTGCGTTTATCAAACAGGCCATATTAATAAGAATTTTATTTCGGTACAAATTAAACATTTATATTCATTCCACTTTTAATTATATTTGATGAGACCTTCGTAGAAAAGGGAGGAAATGCACATGCCCCGCAAGCTGATTAAGAATGCCAAAATTGTAAGCGCACAGGGTATCGAACCCGGCGATATTCTTATTGAAAGAGAGAAGATTCTGCAGATTGGAAAAAATTTACAGGATAAGGAAGCGCGGGTTTTCGACGCGGGGGGCAAGTATGTATTCCCGGGTTTTATCGACGCCCATACGCACATGGGTGTGCCTATTCGCGGTACCCGCTCGGCCGATGATTTTTCCAGCGGTTCTCTGGCGGCCCTTTACGGCGGCGTGACGACCATTATCGATTTTACCGTTCAGGAAAAGGGACAGTCGCTGGCGGATAGTATTGTTCAACGCAAAAAAGAAGCCGACGGCCGAAGCAGTGTGGACTATGCGCTACATTGCAATGTGACGGACCTGGATGAAAAGAGGTTGAAAGAAATTCCCGCCATTGTTAAGCAGGGCATTGTCAGCTTTAAGGTTTTTACCGCCTACCGCGAGGCCGGTATGCAGCTCGACGACCGGCAAATTCTGGATTTACTGTGGGAAGTAAAGCAAGCCGGCGGTACGGTTATGTTCCATGCCGAAAACGGCGACATTATTTCCTTTTTAAGCGACGCCTTTGTGCGGCAGGGCGATACCGACGCTATTTTCCACGCCCACAGCCGTCCCGTGCTGGCCGAGGTGGAAGCCGTTTCGCGTATGGTAACATTGAACCAGTTTATCCAGTGCCCGCTCTACTTTGTGCATCTTACGGCGGCGGAATCGGTGCAAATTGCCGCCATGGCCAAACAGGGTGGTCAGAATGTTTATCTGGAAACCTGTCCGCAATATTTGTTATTTGATCAATCCGTATATGAGCGGGAAGACGGCTACCGCTACATTGCCGCGCCTCCCTTCCGCAGTAAAAAAGACAGCGATTATCTGTGGCAAGCCTTGCAGAAAGGCGAAATTGATGTGGTGGGTACCGATCACTGCCCGTTTACGCTGGAACAAAAGGAAATGGGCGGAAGGCAGTTTCATCTGACGCCCAACGGTTTACCCGGCGTGGAAACGCTGTTTGCCCTCCTGTATAGCGAAGGCGTCCGGAAAAAACGTTTGAGCATGGAACGACTGGTCAGCCTGATCGCCGAAGAACCGGCCAGGTTGTTCGGTCTGTTCCCGCAAAAAGGCATCCTGATGGAAGGCGCCGACGCCGATCTGGTCATTTTTAATCCGGATGCGGAAGAGACTATTTCGGCCGCCAAATTGCATTCGGCCACGGATTGGACGCCGTATGAAGGTTTCGAAAGCAAGGGAAAAATCGAGTCGGTTATGCTGCGCGGACAATGGCTGCTGCGGGACGGAATATTGCAGGATGACAATCTGCGCAAAGGCAGGTTTGTACCGGCGCTGCTTTAATTTGAAACAATTGAATTGTTGTATTGATGAATTAATGATGAGAATGTAATATTCGGATGCCCGATGCCTGATACGGGATGTTGTTTTCATATTTTTAAAAAAGCTTTGAAAGAAATAGATTGAAAAAAGAAAAAATAACCTGCCTGATTGTGGATGACGAACCGCTGGCCAGAAGCGCGTTGAGAATGGCGTTGGAAGAATCGGGGCAGGTCGAGATTGCGGCCGAGTGCGCGAACGGATTCGAAACCGTCGAATCGGTGCGGAAACACCGGCCGGACGTGCTCTTTCTGGATATACAAATGCCGCGGCTAAACGGTTTTGACGTACTGGAACTTTTAGGGGAAGAGGCGCCCCCCGTGGTTTTTGTAACAGCCTATGATGACTACGCCGTACGCGCCTTCGAAGCGCACGCCTTTGATTATCTGCTCAAACCCGTTCAACCGGAAAGACTGCGCAAAACATTGCAGCGCTTTCGTCAGCACAGCGCCGCCTTCCGCGCCGACAGGCAATTATTGTCGGAATTGCAAAGAGACGATCAACCTTTGCAACGCCTTCTGGTTCGCGAAGGAAGCCGGGTGCATATCATTCCCGTTGAAAAGATTTCCCATATCGAAGCGCAGGGGGACTATGTGCAGATTCATACGGCGGAAACTTCCTTTCTTAAACACGAAAAACTGACGGCATTGGAAACACGTCTGGACAGTCGCCGTTTTGTGCGCGTTCATCGTTCGTACTTGCTGAATCTGTCGTATTTACGTAAAATCGAAACCATAACCAAAGACAGCCGGAGGGCATTGTTAAGCGAGGGGCAAATCATTCCGATAAGCCGCTCGGGTTATCAACGGTTAAAAGAAGTATTGGATAAGTAAAAATAACCGGGAACTGGAAATTAGAAACTTGAAACTTGAAACTTGAAACTGGGAATTGGGAACTGGATGCTGGATGCTGGAAATTGGAAACTCGGAACTGGGAACTAATAACCTAATAACTTAATAACCCAATAACTTAGTAGCTTGGAACTTTCGTAGCGAAGCGAAGAACCCGCCGTGGCGGGGAAAACTGACTACTGAAAACTTAAACGATTCATTGCTCCGCTAAACCATAAACAGGAACCAAACGCTTATGACTCAACCGTATGCAGCGTTTTTTGATCTGGACAATACCATTTTCAATGTAAACAGCGGCAAGCTTATGGTGGAACATGCCCTGGAAAACGGGCTTATGAAACGCAAAGACATCTTACGGGTTATGCTGCTTTCTCTCGGCTATCGCATCGGAGTCATCTCACCGGAAATGATCATGGCAAAAGTGTCCGGGCTGCTCAAAGGCACTCCGGAAGAAGACATGGTTCGGTTTAGCAAGCGTATTTTTGATGAACAATTAAAAACGCATATTCGTGAGGACATTGTCCGGGAAATACGCCGTCACCGGCAAAATGGCGGACGGGTTGTTATTCTCTCGGCTTCAACCGCATACATGTGCATCCCTGTAAAAGAATATCTTAAAATGGACGATACGGTTTGTTCCGAAATGGAAGTGCAAAACGGTTTACTCACAGGCCGCCCGCGAGGCGCCTACTGCTATGGAATGGAAAAGGTGCATCGTTTGCGCGCCTACTGTGAAGAACATGGATTTAGTATCGAAGAGACCTGGTACTATGGTGATTCTCATTCCGATATTCCGGTACTGGAAATAGTCGGTCATCCGGTTTGCGTAACACCGGACAAATCCCTTAATAAAATTGCCGGAAAACGTGGCTGGAACATAATTGAGTAGTTAATTATTTATTATTAATAAAGGGACATTTCTATACTATGTTAATCCGGAAACAATGTTTAAATAAACATGGTTGTAAAGCTTATGTCCGATAACGCCGGTGTAAACAGCAGCCGTATCCGTTTCTGTGATTTACGTTGCGATTTTGCCGAATTTCCCAAAGAAAATGCCATTGACGGTTCAGGAACGTGCCGCACTTTTATGGCCTTATGGTGCACCAAGCTGGAAAAATATGTCACCAAAAATGCGCCCTGTGCAGCCGACTATGGTTCGCGCCGTCCGAAAACTTCTTTTTAAACCGCTTCTGTTTTTGCAGCTTGCATCAACCAGTTCCGGACTTGGCTCCGGTTGAAATCGTTGATCTCAAATTTTCCGTTTAGATAGAGTTGTGTCATTGGGTAATCATCTTGTAGTTGGATAAAATATTCCAGATCCTGTTTCAGATCGTATTCCCGGCGTACAGAAGAGCATTCTAACTGGACGGAATAATAGTTATCCTCTAAAACTTCGTTACCGTTTTGCCAGGTAGTGGAATTTACTTTTTCGACCGGGTAATCGGTGGTGGCGGAAAGCTGCTCAAACAACCGCTGTCCTACATCGCCCTCAATGCTGTGCCAGGCGTCATCCTCAAAACGGCGCAGTGAACTGAACAAAAAATTGATGGAATGCAGACCGTTTATAACTAATTCATCCATTAAATCCGATGCCATTTTCAAATTCCTTTTTGATGTATCCACTAACATTCATTATCGTTATTCGTTCCTTGAAATTTAGCGGGGACATATAAATTCCGTTAAATCAGATCAACTTCCGTCATTCATCGATGAAAACCGGTTGTTCATCGAAAATCCGGTAACATTTTATGGTTATTTTTGTATGTTTATTATAAAAGAGGATAAATGGATTTTAGGGAGAAAGACATGGTACAAGATAACTACCATAAAAGCTACGAAAATCGGCATGAAACATCTGCACGAACTCTCTTTGATACGCGGGCTATCATCGGGTTATTTATAATTTTGGCGGGCGTCATCTATCTTTTGCGGAATTTGGGTATCGATCTTGGTTTAAATGTATGGGAATGGTGGCCTTTAATCCTGATTTTGATTGGCCTGGGACAAGTTTTACAACCCCAGGAGAGTCGGCAAACCGGAGCAGGTATTTTTCTGCTTATACTCGGCTCTGCTTTTTTACTCAATAATTTGGATATTATCGATTTTAATTTCCGGATGATCTGGCCGCTGATTCTCATCTTTATCGGTTACTCCATTCTGCGTAAAAACGCCTGGCCCGGCCGTCGCATCGATCCATCCAGCGATTATATAAATTTGGCTTTCATTGTAGGCGGGGGGGATCATCGTTTTAATACGCAGGATTTAAAAGGCGGAAAAATCACGGCCATTATGGGCGGCGGCACAATCGATCTGACCAGGGCTGATTTTAAAGGCGATGAAATTGCGCTGGATGTTTTTGCCATGTGGGGAGGCATTGAAATTCGCGTACCGGAATCCTGGCAGGTGAATATGACCGGTGTGCCGATTTTAGGGAGTATGGATAATAAAACCATCCATTCTGCGGACAGAGTGCCGAATGCTGATTTTTCTTCCAAACCCAAGCGGTTAATTATCCGCGGAACAGCCATTATGGGTGGGGTGGAGGCAAAAAACTGAGATGCATCCTCTGCTTAAAAATTCCAAAACGGTCATCCTTGTTTTTATCAGCTGGATTCCCGTAACCGCAACGCTGGTTTATATACAAAGTGTATTGGGCTCGTATTCTTTACAGGAAGCGGCGATACTGAGCGGGCCGCCCCTGTTTATTTTGCTCTTCTTTCTGCTTTCAACCTGGTATATTTGCAAGGGTATTCCGCTGGATGTAAAAAATATTATTACTGTGGGATTAAAACAATTTGCAGCAGCCGTGATATTTGTAGCGGTCTGGCTGCAACTGGCTATGATCTATAGCGAAGCGCTAACCCTGATTAAAGAAAGTGCTATTTGGCGTGACCGATTTACTCAAGCCTGGCCGATGCTGGCGGTAACCGGTTTTATGTTTTATTTTCTTTCCTGTACGGCCAATTATTTGCTGTTATCATTGGAACGGGCGCAGGAAGCGGAACAGGAGGCGCTCAAGAATAAACTGTTGGGCAGTCAGGCTGAATTAAACGCTTTGCGAAGCACTATTCATCCCCATTTTTTGTTTAACAGTTTAACCGCATTGTCTGCATTAACAATAAATGCGCCGGATAAAGCCCGGCAAGTCAGTTTAAAACTTGCGGAATTTTTACGGTATAGTTTACAACACGGGCAAAAAGAAAGCGTTACTCTGGAACAGGAATTGGAGCATCTACGCAATTATTTAAGCATCGAAAAAATCCGACTGGGTAACCGGCTTAAGGTGGAGTACCAAATCGATAAACAAGCCGTGCAGCATCATATTTTGCCTTTTGCTCTGTTACCGCTCGCGGAAAATGCGGTTAAATACGGAATAGAACCATCATTGCTGGGGGGAAAGATCACCATAACTGCCCGCAGCCTGAATAATTCCATACAAATAACCATAAAAAATCCGTTGGAAAAAGAGACTGAGGTAAGCGGAGGAGCTGGATTGGGGTTGTCCACACTCCAAAAGCGTATAAAAGTTTTTTACGGTGATGAAGCACGTTTACAAACTCAAAAAACAGAAAATATGTTTTTAGCCCAACTTTATTTGCCCACCGAGGAGAAAAACAGGAAATTAATTGGTAGTACATAGTACATAGTACATAGTACATAGTACATAGTACATAGTACCTAAGAAAAAATCCTTGTGTGCTTATTGTGGCTGAGAAAAAAAGTAAGAGTCCTTAACGGGAAATAAATTTTATGCACTCAACATTAGTTTTGTTTGACATTGATGGTACCTTGCTGACGAGCCGCGGTTTGTCGCGCCGTGTGTTTAAAGAAATTATGCTGCGCCGTTTTCCTCATTTTGAGAACGGTTTCGATTTGCGTTACTCCGGTATGACCGACCCTCAGATTGTCGAAACGATTCTCGAAATGAATCATTTTCCGGTAGAAGAAAGAGCCGCGCAGACCGAATCTATATTAACGGAATTCGTGGATGCCCTATGCAGCGAAATTTACAACGGCGCAGTACCTGCGTTGCTGCCCGGCGTAAAACAACTTGTGGACCATTGTGTACAAACCGAACATTGTTATCTGGGCTTGGTGACGGGTAATATGATGCAAAGTGCGCAGGCTAAACTACGAGCGGTTGATCTATACGAAGCCTTTCCATTGGGAGCTTTTGGGAACGACAGTAAACACCGCACCGATCTCCCGCCTTTGGCCATAGCCCGTGCGCAAAAATATTATCGCCGTAAGTTTGAAACAGATCACATCTGGGTAATCGGTGATAGTATCCATGATGTCCGGTGTGCCCATGCAGCAGGCATACATTCCCTGGCCGTAGCCAGCGGCGTAACCAATATGGATGATTTACAAAAAGAAAATCCCGATTTTGCCGCAGAAAATCTCGAGGATTATCAAACCATCGTAAAATGGCTGGGTATAAAGAAGTAAATGAATAGAGATCGGTTGTTGGTTATTAAGTTGTTTAGTTAGCTATCGGCTATTGGCTATTGGCTGTCAGCTCTCGGCTATCAGCTATCGGTTATAAACTTTTTCATTTTTCATCTTTCATTTGTCATTTGTCTTTTGTCTTTTGTCATTTTTCATTTCGTTCCCAGTTCCCAGTTTCTATTTTCCAGTTTCAAGTTTCGAGTTTCTATTTTCCAATCTCTCATCACGCGTCACTCGTCACTTTCATACTAAGTACTAAATACTATGTACTTTGTACTCTTTCCCCGCCTTTGTCCCTTTGCCCCTATGTCCCTTTTTACTCGTAATCTTATTTCCATCGCTTAATCGTCCATCCGGTAATTTTGATTCACTCTTCATCTTTTAGTATATTGACCCTTTATTTTTTTTATCCTTTTGTTTGAAAATTAACCGAAAAAGGAGCGCTTATGCTGAAGAATCACCCCAAAGGACTGATGACTCTTTTCTTTACTGAGATGTGGGAACGGTTTGGCTTTTACACCATGCTGGCCGTATTCACCTTGTATATGGACGAAACACTGGGCTGGAGCGACGCCTACAAAGGACAGATTTACGGCCTGTTTCTTGGGTTTGTATATTTTACGCCCATTGCCGGCGGCTGGATTGCCGATAAATTTTTGGGCTACCGCAAAACGATTATTATCGGAGCTATCACACTTGGTACCGGCTATGCTATGCTGGCCTTTTCCGGTCCCGATCGCATCTGGCTGTTCTATGTGGCTTTGATTGTGATGATTATCGGTAACGGTATGTTTAAGGCCAATATATCCGTGCTGGTGGGCAACCTTTATGAGCCGGGAAGCCCCATTAAAGACGTTGGCTATAATATTTTCTATATGGGCATCAATCTGGGCGCCTTCATAGCTCCGTTGGCGGCTACCTTTTTACATGATGTTTTCGGCAATTATAATTCTGCCTTTATGGCTGCGGCGATCGGTATGGCGCTATCGCTAATCGTATTTGAAGTCTGGAAAAGCAAATATATCTACGCGGATAACAAACATGAGGCCGGGCAGGAAAACCAAAAAGCGCAGGAAGCCGAACGACTCAGCCCGGAAAAGGAACGGGAACGACTGGTGGCGCTGGGCATCATCTTCCTGATTGTTATCTTTTTCTGGATGTCCTTCCATCAAAACGGCTTCGCTTTAACGCTTTTCGCTCAACGTTCCACTGTGGATGAATATACGTTAAGAGAGTCTGACTTTACCGACTGGCAGGGTTTTAAGCAGGCGGCATTGAACGACAGCATTCCTCTGGCTCAGAAGTTGGCGCAGTTAAATTTAAGCGATCAGCCTGGCGAGGAGGATTTAAATAAATTAAATCAATTGATCCGCGAACCGGATTTATTCTATAAAAACGGCGTAAGAGTCGAACACTTCCCGTATGAAAATGTTGATCCGCAAGAGCTTAAAAAAGACCTTTCCGTGTTTGGATTGTATTCCGTAAAAATACCCGATAACAAAAGAATCGCCATGGTAAAGCGCGTTAAACTGCTGGATAAACTGATGGCGGATAATAACCTGGAGCAAGTGGGCGAAAAAAAAGCCGAATTCCGCAAAATGAACCGCGATCTTTTATCCGAGCGTTACCCGCAGGTAAAACCGGGTTACTATTTGTTGAATGCCGAAACCTATGCCACGTTTAACCCCTTGTTTATTCTGCTGCTTACGCCGCTGGTGGTGTCGCTGTTCAATTGGCTGCGCAAGCGCGGCAAGGAACCTTCCAGCCCGGGAAAAATCGGTATCGGTATGTTTATTTCCGGTTTGGCTATGGTTATTATGATTATTGCTTCGCTGGCAGGGGGTAACGCCGACGCCAACAACATGTCGCCTAATTGGTTAATTTCGTCCTATTTTGTAGTCACCATCGGCGAGCTGTTCCTCAGTCCCATGGGGCTGTCCTTCGTTTCCAAAGTGGCCCCGGCCCGTATGCGCGGTTTGATGATGGGCGGCTGGTTCGGCGCCACGGCGGTGGGCAACTACCTGTCCGGCTTGATCGGCAGTTTTTACAATACGCTGACGCACGACCAGTTTTTCGGGATTTTAACCGTCCTGCTTTTCCTTTCCGCTTTAATGGTGCGTCTGGTGCTCAACAAGCTGAAACACGCTACCGAAGGAGCCTAAAAATTGGATTGATGGAAAGGTGGAATTATGGAGTGTTGATTATCATTTGTGATTTCAGCGCTTCTTCCTCTGTTAAACAGGTTTAAAAATTTACCTTATTGTTAACGCTTCCATTGTTTAAAGCGATGGAAGCGTTTTTTTATGTCCAATGTAACTTGTTTTGCTGCAACTAATTCGTATTGCCGCAAAGACCGTTTTCCAGACCTTCCGGGTCTCGCAGACCCGGAAGGTCTAACGCCCGCCCGGTAAGATATTTTCTAATATTCTTCAGCTGTTTCCCTCTATGAGACTTACAAGGTATTGCGCCTCAAATATAGAGGCTCTCAACGCAGCAGCATTTTGCCCGCCAGCTCGCGGTTGTTATATTGGATAGAGTGCTTCATTATTCATGAATTATTAAAATTCAAGGACAGGTACCGTTAGCTAGAAAACGCAAAATGGGGTTATTCGCCAAATCAAATTAAACAATAGTTAACCGGGGAAACGAAGTGGGAAATTTTAATTTCCATTTGACTTTAATTTGCTTTTGTACTCAAGAAAGGAAATCATCTGAGGGGTATTTTTGCTAATTAAAATGATGGGAGTCGTATAAATATCATCATAGTTTACCTCAATTTTATCATCTTTCTCCTTATTATTTCTTTTTCTGTTTTTAACTGAACAATATAAATACCGCTTGCTAAATCTTTGACAATAAATTTCAATTTATAATTTCCCGGATTTTTGGATTCTTTTAAAAGAGTTTTTTGTTTTCTTCCTAGCACATCAAATATTTCTATTTCAATAAAACTTTTTGAAGATATTTGATATTTAATTATAGTCGTATTGTTAAATGGATTTGGATAATTAGATAGAAATATCGACTTATTTTTTTTTGTTTTGATTCTTTTATCATTTATATCCGCTAATATATTCTTTTTATATATGCCATTATATCCAGCATAGATGTTTTGTTCATTCAATAATATAGTATTAACCCTATCTCCATTAATTCCAATTTTATGCCAATGGCTATCAGATTCTCGCATATAAATACCGCCAGAATCTCTCCAATTTGCCACAATGAAAATTCTATTATCCTTAACTTGAATTTTATAAACTGTTATTGAATCAGGTAAACCATCATTATAATTTTTCCATGTTTTACCCGCATCATTACTAAAATAAAAACCGTATAGCCATGCTCCACAATAAATATAATTAATATACTTTAGATCTATCTCAATATCATATACAATTCCTACTTCAGGTAAACTGGTAACTTGCCAGGTATTACCACCATCTTTTGATTTTAACAGGTTACCGTTAAAAGCCGTTCCGGCATAAATCACATCAGTATTTTCAGGATCAATCTCAATGGCTGTTACTCCCTCATGCAATCTTGTTGAATCACCAAGGGAGAACCAGAATTTTCCGCCATCTACACTTTTATAAAATCTGCCACCGTAAAATCCCGAAGTACCTGTATATAATGTATCCGGATTTTTTGGATCTATAACTAATTCAAGAGAACCTTCTTCCCAGCTTTTTATAATTCCAGAATCAGCCCAAAACCAACTAGTTCCTCCATCCTCCGATTTTATAATACCCGGTGTTGTAAGGACATTCAATCCTAAAGTTGCATAAATAATCCGCGTATTTTTTGGATGAATATCCAAATCACGGACGGTTACCCCTCTTATCAATGTATCCCATACAGTTCCACCATTTATACTTTTAAAAATCCCACCTATTCTCCCTGAGCTATAACCACTGCTGCTGCCGGCATATATAATATTTGGGTTCGACCAATCTACTGCAATTGCAGAAATACTTTCACCTTCTAATCCTAAAAACTGCCAGTTCTGGGCAAAAAGGTGGATATTAATCAAGACTATGTAGGATATTATTATGGTAATTTTTCTCATCATTTAGTTATTCTATATTTAACAAAAAAATATCTTTTAAAGCCATTTGTTTCATCTATTTAAATAATTTCAAACTGGCATTTTACATGATGCGATTTAGAATAATATTTTACATACCACATTATTGTAGGCCTTCTGCTTTATGTTAATGGCCTAATAAAATCCTTTTTCATTTAGGACGCAAGCGTCACTATTCGGCAGGCGGTCTATTATTCGTTGGTTTGTGAGAGCAGGCAGCTTAAAACTGTATTTCTGTTCCGACTTGCGCCCGGCCCGTAGTTAGGGCGTTATCCGTTCAAGACGGGCTTCTCGCTTTCGGCTGTTAAAACAAGAAACGCTGAAGAGAATTCGTTATAAATATGATACCCCTCTTCACAGTTTGTCAAGCATAAAAATATTTTTTACCGGAAAATTCATCACCCATAGTGTTTCTTTTCTTTTGTAATGTGTAGTACAAAAAGGAAAAATTTTGTATATTTAGCGGCCAGGTTTGGGGCAACGCAAATGAACGGAAAATGATGAAGGAGGAAAGACCATGCGCGGCGATTCCGAAAAAGGATTTTATCTGGGTATCGATATTGGTTCTGTTTCTGTTTCGTTTGTCCTGATTGATCATAACGGCGAGGTTGTAAAAACCGGCTATGATATTCATCATGGAAATATATTAAAAACCTTACGCAGCTGGTTTGATCCCGCCGACAGCGTCCCGCTAAAAGGATTGGCCTACAATCAACGCGCGGCGGTCATATTTAAACGCGGCCTAACGGTTAACGATCAGGTGGCGGCAATAGAGGGTTTAAAATATAAACAGGCCCATGTCCGCAGTCTGTTTACCATCGGCGGGGAAACCTTCGGGCTGATTTTGTTTGACAAGCAGGGACGTTACCAAAAATACATCGCCAACTCGTCCTGCGCCGCCGGCACCGGTTCTTTCCTCGACCAACAGGCCGAACGGCTGGGATTGGGCGGCAGCGCCGAACTCAGCGATCTGGCGGCGTCTTTTAAAGGCGAACGCCCCAAAATCGCCACGCGCTGCGCCGTATTTGCCAAAACCGATCTCATCCACAGCCAGCAGCAGGGCTATTCCGTAGCCGCCATTTCCGACGGCCTGTGCGAAGGGCTGGCCCAGAATATCGCCGATACGCTGGTAAAAGGCGTGGAACTGCAGCCGCCCGTGTTCGCCATCGGCGGGGTCAGCAAAAACCGCCGCGTTATGCACCACCTGTCCGAAATTATCGGTCACCCCATTCATATTCCGCCGGAATCGGAAACGGTAGCCGCGCTGGGCTGCGCCCTAATCGCCCGGAATACGCCGGCCGCGCATCTGCACCAACCCGTCAATGATCTGGACGATCTGCTGGTCGACGAAGAACGCCAAAAACAATACTTCTTCCCCGAGCTGGAGCTCAAATATTCGCAATATCCCGATTTCGACAGCCACACGCATTATCTGTCCGGCAACGTGGAAGTGGACGTGTACCATCTGCAGGAAACAGAGGAAACCATACCCGCTTATCTGGGTATCGATATCGGTTCCACCAGCACCAAAGCGGTGGTGATGGATACGCGCAAAGAGGACAACAATGTTTTATTGGGGCTGTACACCCGCACCAAAGGGCAGCCGGTTAAGGCCGTGCAGGAATTGTTGAAAGTTCTGGATGAAATAGAAGAACAACGTCATATCCGGTTCGAGTTTAAGGGGGTGGGCACCACCGGCTCGGGCCGCAAGTTTATACAAAAAGTAATCTCGGCCGATTTAGCCGTGGACGAAATTACCGCTCACGCCCGCGCCGCCGCCGCGCTCAACCCCGATACGGACACCATCATCGAAATCGGCGGACAGGACGCCAAATTTACGGTGCTTAAAAACGGACAGGTTACCTTTTCGGTAATGAACTACGTTTGCGCCGCCGGTACGGGCAGTTTTATTGAGGAACAGGCCAAACGGCTCAATGTGCCCTTGCAGGAATTCGCCCGCCGCGCTTCCGGCGTGCCCTCGCCGCTGACCAGCGACCGCTGTACGGTGTTTATGGAACGCGACCTCAATCATTTGATGCAGCAGGGTTACGAGAAAGAAGAACTGCTGGCCGCGGCTTTGCATTCGGTGCGCGACAACTACCTTTCCAAAGTGGCGCATCTGAATAAAATCGGCAACGTGATCTGTTTTCAGGGCGCCACGGCCAAAAACAAGGCGCTGGTAGCCGCCTTCGAACAAAAGCTGCAAAAACCTATCTTTGTAAGCCGGTACTGCCATCTCACCGGCGCCCTGGGCGTATGCCTTATGTTAAAAGAAGAGCAGGTTCGACAAACCGTTTTTCGCGGGATCGAATTTCATCAGGAATCCCTGGAAGTGCGCGACGATATGTGCGACCTGTGCAATAATCACTGCAAACTGAAGGTGATCGAGCTGGCCGATGATAAAGTGGTGTGGGGCTATTTGTGCGGACGGGAAGAGACGGACCACAAACCGCGCCGAATGAACCGAAGCGGCTTCGATCTGCTGAGTAGCCGGCGCCGGATTTTTATGCCCAACCGGAGAACCGCCGACCAAAACATTCCCACCGAAGAACGTAAATCCTTCTTCGACAATTTGCTGGATTTCGATTTGGATCGTTCTCTGGAAAAACTCAAACGCATCGATTTTCGTCCTTCGATGGATAACCTGCCTTCGATTCATCTGGATGAGTCATTAAGTAAAGTGCGGGAAAATGTGGAATTAAATTTGTTGAGTCTGCGCCGCCGGGTTTTTGCCCCGCAAACCGGGCAGGAAGGTAACGACAAACACAACGGCCGCATCCGCATCGGCATACCCAATACGCTGAATCTGCTGGAATTCGTTCCCTTCTGGCAGGATTTCTTTGAGCGGCTGGGCTATCAGGTGGCGCTGTCCCGTTCTTCTGATGAAGGGCTGACCCGCGGCAAGGAAATCAGCGGCGCGGAATTCTGCATGCCCATTTCCAACTGGCACGGGCACGTGATGAGCCTGACGGAACGCTGTGATTATTTGTTCCTGCCGCATATTCTGGAAGAAGCCCGTAAGGATGAGCAGTTGTCTATGTTTTGCTATTACACCAATTATGCCAGTTCCATGGTGCAGAATATTGAGGAATTGAATCTGAAAGGCCGAAGCATCGCCCCGTTGATCGATCTGGGCAAACCGGCCATTTTCAATATCCGGCAAATATACGACAGCCTGCCCCAGCCCCTAAAAATACGCCACGACCCGCGTGAAATTCAGAGCGCTTTTCATGAGAGCTGGGACGAATTTTTACGGCGCAAACAGAAACTCATCGATATATTCCGCGAACAGGTAACGGACGATGACGATATATCGGTCGTCTTCGTCGGACGGCCTTATCTGGCGCTGGATCGGGTAATCAACAAGAACATCCCTTCCACCTTTAACAAGATGGGCATCAAAACCTTTTTTCAGGATATGCTGCCGCCGCTGGAAGAAGAATCCAGTCCCGCCGGCCGGGAATTTCTGGGCTGGAATCACTGGCGTTTCGGCAATCAGATACTGGAAGCCGCGGAATACATCGGACGCAAGCGCAATGTGTACGCTGTTTACCTAACGGCCTTCAAATGCGCGCCGGATTCATTTATTCTGACCTATTTCAAGGAAATTATGGAAGCCTATCACAAGCCTTATCTTATCTTACAGCTTGATGAACACGGCTCCGACGTAGGTTATGAAACGCGTATCGAGGCGGCCGTACGGTCGTTCCGCAATCACGCCGCAAGAAAGGAAACTGCCACGCCGGAAATGTATCATTCCGTCATAGACCGAGAGCCCGGGAAAGAGGGAACCATCCTCATACCCAATTACGATGCGCTGGCCGGCCAATTGATTTGCGCCGCCTTCGAACACGCCGGCTACAAACCGGTTTTGATTGACGAGCAGCCCGATACCGTAATATCCAGCCTGCGCATCAACGACGGACAATGTCTGCCCATCAGCACTATTGTGCAGGGAGCTGTGGAAACGGTGCAGAAAAAAGGGTTGGAACCGGAAAAAACCTATCTCTTTCTGAATACGTTAACCAACCTGTCCTGTAACTTTCCTCAGTATCCGGTTATCGCCCAAAAGATGCTGGAACAAACCAAAACCGGGAAGGGCATCCGGGTGTTTGCCACGGAATTTGATATGCGCCGTATGCCGTACGAATTGATCTATGACGTCTATTCGGCCTATCTGCTGGGCGGTTTTCTGCGCAAAATGGCCTGCAAAATTCGTCCCTACGAGTTAACGCCCGGCCTTACCGACAGGGTGATTGAGCAAGCCCGGCAAACCTTTTATCAAGCGATTGCCGGGGGGCAATCCCGCGATGAACTCTTTGACGAAGTCGTGCGGCAATTGGAAGAAATACCGGTCAGCGAAGATTTTGGCAAACGGCCCAAAGTAAGCATCATTGGCGATTTGTACGTGCGCGATAACGATGTGTTCAATCAAAACCTGATTCGTTATCTGGAAGACATTGGCGCCGAAGTGGTGACCACGCCGTTCAACTATATTCTGCGCCTGCTGGCCGCCAAACGCAATTTTTATTATATGGAAGAAAAACAATATGTAAATCTGCTGCGTTCCAAATTATTGGTGGAGGTGCTGGAGCGGGTGGAAAAACGCTTCTTCCAGAGCGCCAACGCGATACTCAATGAAACATTCCCCGAATTTGATGAATCGACCTTCGCGCATCTGAAAAAGTACAATATGTCGCTGGAACACGGCGGGGAAACGGCGCAGAATATCGTTAAAATTTACAGCACGCTGGAACATATTCCGGATATTTCATTGTTCGTACACGTAAATCCCATATTCTGCTGCGCCGGGCTGGTGAGCGAGGCGATATTTAAAAAGGTGGAGAAAGACATCGGCATCCCCATTGTGTCCATCATCTACGACGGCACCAACGCGCCCAAAAACGAAGCGCTGGCGCCCTATCTGCATTTTATAGGAAAAGGAGCGACTGAGACGGTATAAAATTAGAGTATTGTAGCAACAGATCGCCTTAAAGCCGGGCAAACGGTTTGTGTTGCATAAAATCCGCTACGCACTTTAATAAATCAATACTTGTAATATAGCGGCGCATCCGGCCCTACCGGTATGCCTATAAGCAGCCAGATGATAAGCAACAGCGCCCATACAATCAGAAAAACCAGCGTATAGGGCAGCATGGTGGAAATGACCGTTCCGATACCGGCCTCTTTTTCGTAGCGGGTCATAAAAGCGACAATCAGGGCAAAATAACTCATCATCGGCGAGATGATATTGGTAACGCTGTCGCCAATGCGATAAGTGGCCTGTACCAGTTCCGGACTGTAACCCAGCAGCATGAACATGGGAATAAACACCGGCGCCATGATAGCCCACTTGGCCGACGCACTGCCCATGAACATATTGATTACCCCGGATAAGAGAATAAATGCCAGCATAAGCGGTATGTCGCCGAGACCGGAAGCCTTTAACAACGTCGCCCCTTCGATGGCAATAATCAGTCCCAGGTTGGTCCATTTAAAATAGGCCACAAACTGGGCGGCAAAAAAGACCAGGACGATGTAAATACCGAGGGTTTCCATGGATTTCCCCATTCCCTTCATCACATCGCTGTCGTTTTTATAGGTGCCGGCGCCGATTCCGTAGGCAACGCCGGCCAGAGCGGAAGCGATAAAAATAAAAGCGACGATTCCATCCATAAAGGGGGAGTGCAAAATACTTCCGTTTTCCGGATTTCGTAAATAACCGTTTTCCGGTACAATGCCCCAAAGCAGAAACAGGATAAAACCGAGTGTGGCAATACCGGCATAAATCAGGCCGCGTATTTCTTGTGCAGTTAATTTCCTGATTTCTTCCGGCTGTTCATCGCCTTTATATTTTCCCAAACGTGGTACAACTATTTTTTCGGTTACCCAGGTACCGGCAAGGGCAATAAAAAAAGTGGAAACAGCCATAAAATAATAGTTAGCCGCAGCATTGACCATATAATTAGGGTCAATGATCCGCGCCGCTTCTTCGGACAGACCGGCCAACAAGGGATCGATGGTTCCTAAAAGCAGATTGGCGCTGTAACCGCCGGATACGCCGGCAAAAGCGGCCGCCATCCCGGCAATAGGGTGCCGGCCCAGGGCCAGAAAAATAATCGCGCCCAACGGTACCAGCAGCACGTAACCCACCTCGCTGGCCGTATTGGAAAGAATACCCGATAAGACGATGACAAAGGTGAGCAGCCGTTTAGGCGCGGAAATGACCAACAGACGCAGGGCTGTTCCAATAAGCCCGCTGCTCTCGGCAATCCCGATACCCAGCATAGCCACTAATACCGTGCCCAGCGGAGCGAAGCCGGTAAAATTCGTTACCATATTTTCCAAGATCAGGTGCAGCCCTTTTACTGACATCAAGTTTACCGGCCGGATGACGGCTTTCGTGCCGGGATGGATTACCTCCAGGTTAAATAAACTGGTTATTGCAGAGAGCACAATAACGCCCACGGCAAACAGAAAAAACAAGGTGGCCGGGTGGGGCAGCGCGTTGCCCACTCTTTCTACCAACGATAAAAATCGATCTATATAATTTTTTTTGGATTTGACCATTATTCACTCCGTTAATGATTAAGCTTGGGTCTGGCAGGATAAGATAGAACACAATAAGCAAAATTTCAATTTTTTCGACTTTAACAGAACCAAAACAACTAAATTTCTTCCGCTCTGTTTTGCAATGTATGGTTATCTTTGTTAGTTTCTTTTTAATGGATAGAGACAATTTGTTCAACCAAACAGCGGGAAACAGCCAATGAAGCCGACTTTACTTGTTCTGGCTGCCGGAATGGGCAGCCGCTATGGCGGTTTAAAACAGATGGATCAGTTTGGTCCTTCGGGCGAGACCATTATCGATTATTCCATTTATGACGCCAGACGGTGCGGATTTGAAAAAGTGGTTTTTATAATCCGCAGGGATATGGAAGAAGATTTTAAACGTAATATGGTTGCTAAATATGAAGATAAGATAGAAGTGCATTTGGCCTTTCAGGAGTTGAACGATATTCCTGCCGGTTTTAAAGTTCCCGCGGAACGTAAAAAACCATGGGGTACGGCACACGCCATCTGGGTGGCTCACCGGGCGGTTAAGGAACCGTTTGCCGTGATTAATGCGGATGATTTTTACGGCAAAGGATCGTATCAGATCCTGTATGATTTTCTTTCAGAAAAGGATAATGAAGCGCTTGAATATTGTATCATAGGTTATCAGTTGTCCAAAACGCTGTCCGAGCATGGCCATGTATCGCGCGGCGTGTGTCAGACCGACGATGAGGGTTTTCTGCAAAGCATTGTGGAAAGAACGAAAATATATAAAACCGACGGCGGCGCCCAATACGAAGATGAAAACGGCGCTCTGCACTCCATTGATGGCAACACACCCGTTTCCATGAATATGATGGGCTTCTCTCCTTCGATATTCGGCTATCTGGAAAAATATTTTTACGACTTCCTGAAGGAACACGGCAACGATCCCAAAGCCGAGTATCTTTTACCCACGGTCATCGACCGGTTGATCCGCGAAGGCGTCGCCCGGGTTAAGGTACTGCCTACCAACGAAAGCTGGTTTGGCGTAACATATAAAGAAGACAAACCGGTTGTTATCGAAAAAATAGGTCAACTGGTTACCGACGGGATGTATCCATCTCCGTTATGGGGGTAGCCATCCGGAAAAAGAAAGATGCCGCAAAATCTTTTTGCTATCGCACAACAGTTTAATCTTGAAGGAAATCCTGCCAGGATAAAGCCCTTCGGCAGCGGTCATATCAACGATACCTTTAAGGTAACGACGGCCGGAGCGGACCGACCGGATTATATCTTGCAGCGCATCAATGATACCGTCTTTCCCGATGTGGCCGGCTTGATGAATAATATGGCTAGGGTTACCCGGCATATCCGTCACAAGCTGGAAGAGGCCGACGAGAAGGATATTGACCGCCGCGTACTCACCCTCATTCCCGGCAGAGACGGTGCGCTGTTTTATAAAGATGCCCAGGGCGGTTACTGGCGTATGCTGCTTTTTATCCCCGGCGGTAAAACCTACGATATTGTCAACAGTCCGGAAAAGGCCTATCAGGGCGGCCGGGCTTTCGGCCGCTTTCAGGCGCTGCTCAGCGATTTTCCGCCTCCCCCTTTAAAAGAAACGATTCCCGATTTCCACAACCTCGAAAAACGGCTGCAAACGTTTGAACGGACGGTTCAAGCTGATCCGGTAAAACGGGCGGGCCGGGTGAAAGAAGAAATTGAGATGATCCGGCGGCGTGCAGATGAAATGAGTGTATTGCACAGGCTGGTGCTTGCGGGTAAAATTCCCCGCCGTATCACCCACAATGACACCAAATTCAACAACATCCTCTTTGATGCGGACGACCGCGTGCTGTGCATTCTCGATCTGGATACCGTCATGCCCGGTTTTGTTCATTTCGATTTTGGCGACGCCATTCGCACCTGCGCTAACACAGGCGCGGAAGACGAGAAAGATTTGACAAAAGTGTCCATGGATATAAAATTGTTCGAGGCGTATGCCCGGGGTTTTCTGGAAGAAACGGGCTCATTCCTGCTACCGCTGGAAATCGAGTATCTGGCTTTTTCCGCCAAACTGTTTGCCTATGCGCAGGCGCTTCGTTTTCTTACGGACTATATCGATGGCGATCATTATTATAAAATACATTTTCCCGATCATAATTTACAGCGCACCCGTGCGCAGCTTAAACTGCTGCAAAGCATGGAAGAACAATACGAGGACATGAAGCAAATAATTAAAAAGATGAGGTGATGGAGTATGAGAAAAGGGAATTGATGAATCTGAATTAGGAAACTTGAAATTCGAAATTGGAAATTAGCAACTTTCGTAGCGAAGCGAAGAACCCGCCGTGGCGGGGAAACTCGGAACTGGGAACTGGGAACTGAAAACCGAGAACTATTAGCCAACAGCCAATAACCAAAAATTTCGAATATCGATCAACGAATGAAGAACGGGGAACTAATAACCAAATAACTCAACAACTCAATAACTGACAACTGATAACTGAATACTAACATCCAATAGCCGACAGCTTAAAGCCAATGGCCAATACATCTCTCCAACCATTTACTTCGAGGTACCGTTATGAGTGAACAAAACAAAAAAGAGGACAAAAAAGCTCTGAAACGCAGGGACTTCCTTAAAGCGGGCGCCGCCGTTAGTGTAGGCGCTGCCATTGCCGGATTAAGCGCCTGCGCCCCGAAAGACGGAGCGCCATCGCTGGCTACCAAACCGGGTGTTCCGCAGACCAAGCCGCTGGAAAAGGTACGCATAGGATTTGTGGGTGTGGGCAATCAGGGTTCGAGCCATGTACGCAATTTCTTACGGATTGATAACGTGGAAATTAAAGCCATCTGCGATATTGTCCCCGAAAAGGTGGAGCGTATGCAACAATGGGTGACCGAGGCCGGCTTTGCCAAACCGACCGGCTATTCCAAAGGCGAGTACGATTTTGTACGCATGTGCGAACAGGAAGACCTGGATCTGGTTTTTACGGCTACGCCCTGGCGCTGGCATGTGCCGGTGTGTGTGGCGGCCATGAAAAACGGCAAACATGCCGCAACCGAAGTTCCCGCCGCCGTTACCATAGAAGAGGCCTGGCAGTTGGTGGAAACAGCGGAAAAATATCAAAAGCATTGTGTGATGATGGAAAACTGTAATTACGGCCGTCGCGAGCTGATGGTGCTCAATATGGTACGCCAGGGCATTTTCGGTGAAATCGTCCATGCCGCCGGCGGGTATCTGCACGATTTGCGTAATTACAAGCTGGGCGATGCCTATGAAGGCATGTGGCGCATCAAACATTCCATCGAACGGAACGGTAACCTGTATCCCACACACGGGCTGGGGCCGGTTTCCAACTGTATCGGCATCAACCGCGGCGACCGGTTTGACTACCTCGTATCCATGAGCAGCAAGTCGCGCGGGCTAAAAATGTTTGCCGCCGAGCATTTGGGCCCCGACAGCAAATGGGCTAAAATAGACTATGCTTTGGGTGATGTGAACGTGAGCCTGATAAAAACCAGGAATGATGTAACCATTACCCTATATCACGATACCAATTTGCCGCGTCCCTACAGTCGTATTGATTTGGTGCAGGGAACGAAAGCCATTTCCATGGGGTATCCGGACCGTATCTATATTGAGGGACGCAGTCCGAATGATCAGTGGGAACCGCTGGAGAAATACCGCGAAGAATTTGATCATCCTTTGTGGCGCAATATCGGCAAACTGGCCAAAGGCGCCGGGCATGGCGGTATGGATTTTCTGGAAGATTACCGTCTGGTGCAGGCTTTGCTCAAAGGCGAACCGACCGATATGGATGTGTATGACGCCGCTGCCCTGAGCTGTATTTCGGAAGTATCCGAGCG
>DRQG01000066.1 GCA_011369465.1 Caldithrix abyssi | reverse complement strand
GACGATAAAGAGTGTATCTTCAAGATCAATATTTTCTATTTTGGATTGGATATCTATGGGATCAGTTGTTTCTAAAAAGAAAAGCTTTTTCTCTAAATTACGTGAGTGTTTTAAAAACTTGTAAATTGCATAGGTTCCCGATTCCCCGTGAATAAAACGAAATTACAAATGAATTAATCTTGAAGAAACCCAAGATCATTCCGATATTTTAACAATTCTAATGCCAAATACTTACATCTAAAATGACAGGTTTTTTTTAATGAAAGATGAGAATAAAAGCAAAGCGCAACTGATTGCAGAACTACAAATTCTGCGCAAACAGCTTAAATCTCATAAAAACAGCTCAAATAAAGCATTACAGAAATCAGAAGATTTAGTACGCATAATAACAGAACATACAACAGATAATATCGCTATCACAACATTTGACCTTAAAGCTAAGTTTCTCTACGTCAATCCATCGGTAAAGCAAGTACTTGGCTACGAACCGGAAAATTTGTTGGGTAAATCCATTTTCGATTTTATTCATCCCGATGATAAAAAAACAGTGTTTCCCCTGCTAAAAAACTATGTGAAGCAGAAAATTAAAAAACTTCTTGTTGGAAAAGAGAACGAGATTAACGAAACGGTTGAATTCCGTTTCAGAGATAAAACAGGCCATTGGCACTTTATGCAAAGCAGCGTGAATATCCTTGGCAATCAGCTATTGGCAGTTACCAGGGATATTACAGAGCAAAAATTAGCGGAAATAGCTTTAAGAGAAAGCGAAGAACAATATCGCAGTATCGTCGAAGGATTAATGGAAGGAATAGCTATCCATGTAGATCAAAAAGTGGTATATGTGAATAAGGCTCTCAAAAAACTACTTGGCTATCGATCCGATAAGGATGTTATCGGCAAAAATATCTTAGAATTTGTACATCCGGATGACCGCGAAATGGTCTCAGACCTAATCAATACGGGTTTATCTTCCAAGAAAGATACGAAAAACAGTATTTCGCAAAAAAGTGAAGAACGTTTAATAAGAAAAGATGGTTCTATAATAATTACGGAAGTGTCTGCGGTTTTAATATCTTACTATGGGAAACCTGCCTTAATGGTAATGATTAATGATATTACCGAACGTAAGCAAACGGAAAAAGCATTATCAAAATCAGAAAACAACTTGCGTACGCTTTTTAATGCCATGACTGACCTCGTTTTCGAACTGGATTATGACGGTACTTTCCTTACTATAGCGCCAACGTCTCCGGACCTTGTTTATAAGTCGCCAGGTGAAATTATTGGAAAAACTTTACATGAAATTTTTCCTAAATCCCAAGCCGATAGATTTCTTACCTTTGTCCGAAATTGTCTGGATGAGAACAAATCCGCTGTTATAGAATATCCTCTGGAAATTGGCGGAAAAACCGCCTGGTTTGAGGGAAAGGCCACCCCAAAATCTGATAACAGCATATTGTTTATTGCCCGCGACATAACTGAACGCAAAAAGATGGACGAAGCGTTGCTTCGAAGTGAAAGCAGATACCGTATGCTCTTCGAGCAATCCGCAGATGCTATTTTAATTATTAAAGACAATAGATTTGTCGATTGCAATTATGCGACAGTAAAAATGCTGGGTTACGCCAATAAACAGGAATTATTGGATACCCACCCCTCTGAGCTGTCTCCCGAAAAACAACCCGATGGCAGAGATTCATACGAAAAAGCTAACGAAATGATGGCCATTGCCATCGAAAAAGGCAGTCATAGATTTGAATGGGATCATAAAAGAAAAAACGGAGAGGTCTTCCCTGTGGAAGTCCTGTTAACCTCTATCTCCCTTGAAAACGAAAATTTTATCCATGTGGTTTGGAGAGATATCACTGAACGAAAAGAAGCCGAAAAAAAATTACTCGAAAGCGAAAAACGTTACCGCACTTTGGTGGAAAATATGCCGGATGGCGTCTATCGAAGCACACCGGAAGGAAAGTTCATTGAGGTAAACACCGCCCTGGTTAAAATGCTGGGATATGAGAGTAAAAAAGAGTTAATGAAAATAGACATCAGTAAAGACCTGTATTTTGCGGAATCAGAAAGAAAGCAAATAATCGATGATTTGAAACAATTCAATTATGAAAAAATAGTTGTTTTTCGTTTACGTCATAAAAGCGGCCGGGAAGTTTGGGTGGAGGATCACGGGCGGATCGTTCATGATGGCAACGGAAATATTTTATACCACGAAGGCGTACTGAGGGATGTCACCGAACGAAAAGAATCGGAAGAAAAAATAGCAGAATTGGCCGAGTTTAACAAAAGCATTCTTACTTCGGCACCGGTCGGTATTATAACGGTAAACAAAGAAAGAAAAATAACCAGCGCCAACAAGGCATTTGCCGACATGATGGGAAGCCCAAATCTGGACGAAGTTCTCGAATCAGATATTGAACTACCAATTTTTAGTGATGAAAACATCAAAAGCTCTTTTCAAAAAGCTTTAGAATATGGTCAGGGATTTGAAATAAACAAGTTGCCTTTTACGTCACAATGGAATAAAAAGTTAATCATAAATATTAAAGGTGTTCCTCAAAAAGGGAAAGACGGTCGTATATTTGGTGTGGTTATTGTTGTAAACGATGTTACGGACAGTGTACATGCAGAGGAAGAAAACGCTAAACTGGAAAAGCAGCTGCGCCACGCCCAAAAGCTGGAAACAATCGGCACTCTGGCCGGCGGTATTGCTCATGATTTTAACAATATTTTAGCCCCAATATTAGGATTCACGGAGTTGGCTTTGCTTAAGGCCGGTAACGATGAAGGCCTCACTCGGGACTTAAATCAGGTTTTAAAAGGAACCCGGCGGGCCAAAGAATTAGTAGAACAGATCCTATTGTTCAGCAAACAGAGTGAAAAAGAGCGTAAATCCATTGCTTTACAATCCCTTATCAGAGAAGCATTAAAATTACTACGGCCATCAATACCGACAACCATCGAAATAAAGCAGGAAATCAATCCCTCCTGTCCTCCTGTTTTGGCCGATGCCACTCAAATACATCAGGTCATCGTTAATTTATGCACCAATGCCTGGCAGGCCATGGAAAACGGTGGAGAGTTAACCATCAAACTGGATCAGGTTAAAGTGGACAATGAAACGGCTAAGCTGCATCCCAATTTATACCCCGGATTCTACGCAAAGCTTTCTGTAGCGGATACCGGCATCGGGATGAATGAAGAAACCATTGACCGTATATTTGAGCCTTTTTTTACCACTAAATCGATAGATAAAGGAACAGGTTTAGGGCTATCTGTAGTGCATGGTATTGTTCGAAACCATCATGGAGATATATTTGTGTATAGTGAGCCCGGGAAGGGGTCCATTTTTCATATCTATTTGCCTGTAGTTGAAAACGAACAACAAGACAGGCAGGATATAGAGGAAGAACTTCCTGGCGGAACCGAAAGGGTAATGATCGTTGATGATGAGCCCGCCGTGGCCGAGATGGTCAAAAATATGTTGGAGAACTTTGGTTATCAGGCGGATATATTTAAAAGCGGTTCGAAAGCGGTCGAAACTTTTGAAAGAAATCCCAATAATTACGATCTGGTCATTTCTGACTTAACCATGCCCCACCTAACCGGGCTCGATTTGGCTGACCGTCTGCGGAAAGAACAGAAGAATTTGCCCATTATCATAATGACCGGTTTCGGTGACACTTTAACCAAACCGACACTGGAACATTATGGAGTCGGTCACGTAATCAATAAACCTATTTCTGTGAAAGAACTGTTGCCTGCGGTTCGTAAAGTTTTGGATGAAAGTTAAGTACGTTTCCGAAATACCGGGAATTTAGCCCATACTGTCCCTTCCCGTCAACCAAGCAAAAATAAATCCGGCAGTTTTTTCATTGCCTCGGCCATGGGTTCGGGTAAAGCGCTGTCAAATTCCATCCGCTTTTCGCTAAGGGGATGAATGAAGGACAGTTTTTTGGCATGCAAAGCCTGATGCGGCAAAATTTTGAGCAGATGCCTGCCCCGTTTGTGCAGATTGGGCGGCAGGCGTTTAAGCTGCGACTCCCGGCCGTTGTAGTCGGGGTCACCGATAACCGGATGATGGATGTAATTCATGTGCACACGTATTTGGTGAGTACGTCCGGTATCCAGTTCTATTTCCAGCAGACTGGCATATTCAAAATCACGGATGAGCCGGTAGCGGGTTACGGCTTCCTTCCCCGCAGTGGTAACGGTCATTTTGGTGGGGTCTTTTTTACTACGGGCTATGCAGGTTTGGATAACGCCCTGCTCTTCCGCCGGTTTACCCCAGACGAGGGCCTGATAGGTACGGTGAATCTCCCGCGTTTCGAATTGCGCCCGCAATTTGACCAGCGCCGTCTCGCTTTTGGCTACCACCAGCAAACCGGAAGTATATTTATCCAACCGGTGTACAATACCCGGCCGCTCTTTCTGCCCATCCTCAGCCAAAGTATGCACATGATGCAGCAGAGCATGCACCAAAGTGTCCTCTTCCGTACCTTTTCCCGGATGCACCGTCATGCCGGCGGCTTTGTTAATCACCAGAAGATGTTCATCTTCGTAAACAATATCCAATGATATGGCCGCCGGACGCAAATGGATGGTTTCGCGATGGAACGCCACCGTAATTTCGTCGTCCGATTTTAATTTATAGCCGCTTTTTACGGGTTCGTCATTAACGGTAATAAAGCGGTTTTTCAGAAGTTTGGAAAAGTAGGAGCGGGAGTATTGGGGATATTTTGCGGTGAGAAACTGATCGATGCGCGAACCGGCGTCCGCTTCTTCTACACGGATTGTCTCACGTTTATCCATTGGTCGATTCGAGAGAAGATTTTTGACCGGTTTTGAGCGGATCACCGATAAAAAGAAGATAAAAAATAATAATGATCATCCCACCGGTTACGGCCATATCGGCCACATTGAACACCGGCCAGCGGGTCATATCATAACCACTGAACCGTACGCCCAGCACCGAAAAGGCCGGGATGTGGATATCAAAAAATTCGAAATCAAGGAAATCAACAACTTTCCCGTTCAGAAAGCGATCGGTTAGATTACCGATCGCTCCGGATGCAATAAATACCAGGGCCAGCTGCAGAGGCCAGTTTTCTTTACGTAAACGAAACAGATAGTAAAAGACAAGTACGGCGGCAATGAGGGACAATGCCAGGAACACCGTGGAATTGGTTATTCGTACGCCAAAAGCCATACCGGGATTTTCCACATAGGTAATACGGAAAAAATCCCCGATAACCTGGAACGACTGCCCGAGATACATCGACGTTTTAATGATGTATTTGGTAACCTGATCCAATATCACCAGAGCTGCTATCATAATGATCAGTGTGGCCGAATTCAGTTTTTTTTGCAGGATTAAATCTTGAGGCAATGTTATGCTCCGCCTCCGCGTTCCTGAGCTTTTTTCGCCTCCACACTGATGGTTGTAGTGGGCACGGCTTCCAGGCGCTCGCGATCGATCAGTTTACCGGTAACCCGGCAAATACCATAAGTGCCGTTTTTAATCCGCTCCAGCGCTTCGTCAATCTGTTTAAGATATTTTTCGTCACGCGAGGCAAAAAGGAAAGCTTTTTCTCTTTCCATAGCATCCGTACCCTGATCCGCCATGTGGAACGAATAGGACGAATGTTCCCCGGATGCTTCCTTGGTTGTAGAATCCAGTACAACCGACTTGAGATATTCCAGGTTTTTTACAACCTTTTCCCGTTTCTTAAGAAGCAGTTCTTTAAAGTATTCCAGATCCTCTTTGCTCATACGTACTTGTTGTTCTGCCATGCAGAGACCTCCATGCATTATTTACTTTTTTCGAGTCCAACCTTAAACGTTTCTTTTTCTATGGTTACGTCGTTGACAAATGCAGCCGTAACCGTTCCAAATACAATTTTATCCGCAAGGGTTTCGTTGCAGATATATTTTTCCTGATTGTGGATAGCCGTATCAAGCGAATCGGGCAAATGATCAATTTGAATGACGATATGATCCATCACTTCAAACCCGGCGTCTTTACGCAGGTTTTGAACACGGTTTACAAATTCCCTGGCCAGTCCTTCTTCACGCAGTTCCGGCGTGATTTTCAGATCCAGGGCTACAATCAACCCTGCCTCGCTTTGTACGGCAAAATCGGCTTTGGGTTCCGCAACAATTTCCACGTCTTCCACTTCCAGGTGCACTTCATGACCATCCACATGAACGTGGGTTTTTCCGTTCTGTTCCAGTTCATTTATTTGTTCCGGTCCAAAGCTTTTGATCACGCCGGCCAGTTGTCCCATCATTTTGCCTACTTTGGCGCCTAAAACCTTAAAATTGGGTTTGGCGTTTTTACTGACCAATTCATTCTCATCGTCAACAAATTCTAATTTCTTAACGTTTATTTCTTCGCAAATTATTCCGGCCATTTCCTGCGCCGCTTTCTTTACCGATGCATCGCTGCTGTGCAGCACCACGCGAGAGAGAGGTTGGCGTACTTTGATCTGCCGGTCGTTACGCAAGGCGCGCACTATGCTCACCACCTTTTGCGCCAGGGCCATTCTTTGCTCCAGGCTGCTGTCCCGTCTGGCTTTCTTTTCATCATCCATTTGCGGGTAGCGCTCCAGATGGACACTTTCGGCGTCATTCTTGCGCTTCAAATTCAGATAGATTTCTTCGGCAATGAAGGGAGCCAAAGGCGCCATTAAACGGGCAAAGGTGAGCAATACCTCATGCAATGTCTGATAGGCGGCCGTCTTGTCGCTGCCCGCTTCGGATTTCCAGAAACGGCGTCGGTTCCTTCGCACATACCAGTTGGAAACATCGTCAATCATATAATCGCTCAGGGCGCGGGCCGCTTTGGTGATATCGTAGTTTTCCAGATGTCCGCCCACTTCCCCGGCAACGGAATACAAACGCGAAAGAATCCAGCGATCGATTTCCGGCCGTTCCTCAAAAGGTATCTGAGGCTGATCCGCATCGAAATGATCGATATTGGCATACAGCACAAAAAAGGAATACACATTATAAAGCGTGGTAAAGAATTTACGCACGATCTCCAGCAGTCCGTTTTCATCAAAACGTTTGGGTATCCACGGCGGACTGACCGCCATAAAATACCAGCGAAGGGCATCGGCGCCATACTTGTCCATCATTTCCAGAGGGTAAACCACATTGCCGCGCGATTTGCTCATTTTCTGGCCGTCTTTATCCAAAATCAATTCGTTTACGATGATATTCTTAAAGGCCGGTTTATTGAACAGAATCGTGGCGATGTTGTGCAAGGTGTAAAACCAACCCCGCGTCTGATCGATCCCTTCGGCGATGAAATCCGCCGGAAAACTTTTTTCGAACAGCTCCTTATTTTCAAACGGATAGTGGAACTGGGCAAAGGGCATTGAACCGGAATCGAACCAGACGTCAATGATTTCCGGGGTGCGGCGGTACGTTTTACCGTCTTTTTTAAAGACAACCCGATCCACAAAAGGACGGTGCAGATCGATTTCTTCATCCAGTTCCGAAAGCGGCACCAGCGTACCGTCCTCTTTTTCGAACAGCCCCTTTTTAAGCTCTTCAATAGAGCCTACCGCCAGCAGGTCTTCGTTATCCTCGCTTACCCAGATAGGCAGCGGCGTACCCCAGTAGCGATCGCGGGAAAGCGACCACTCTTTCACATCTTCCAGCCAATTACCAAAGCGGCCTTTGCCGATTTCCGGAGGCTGCCAGTTTATGGTTTTATTCAACTCGATCATATTTTCCTTATAGGCAGGCGAATTAATAAACCACGATTCCCGGGCGTAGTATATGATCGGATTGTCCGTACGCCAGCAATGCGGATAGCTGTGCACGTAATCGAAACTGTTGCGGTACAGTTTATCCATTTTTTTCAGGGCAATGACGATATCTTTGTCCACGCCTTCTTCGGTATGATCCGTGTAGGTAAACGTTTTTACCGTACGACCGGCAAATTCACCGACGTCGTCGGTCAGACGACCGCCGGGCGTTACCGGCTGGAAAAAAGGCAGATTAAATTTTTTGGACATTTCGTAGTCGTCCTGTCCGAAAGCCGGTGCCAAATGCACAATACCCGAACCGTCTTCCGTAGAAACAAAATCGGCAGTCAGAACGGTAAATGCGTTGGGATATTTTTCCGTATCCGGTTTGAAATAATCGAACAACGGTTCGTATCGGGTACCGATCAATTCGCGGCCTTTAAAACGATCCAGGATTTCATATTCGCCATCCAGCGCTTCTAACCGCGCCTCTGCCAGAACCAATTCATCCGTTACTGTTTCCTTTTGGTCACCCGATTTTATCTGCCGGGTGTTTTTCACCAGCACATAGTCGATATTTTCGCCTACGGCCATAGCGGTGTTGGAGAGCAGCGTCCAGGGCGTGGTTGTCCAAACCAACAATCTTTTGCCCGCCAGTTCCTTTTTGGGCGAAGACAGGATTTTTACCTTTACATAGCAGTTGGGGTCACGCACTTCCCGGTAGCCCAGCGACAATTCATGCGAGCTGAGCGGCGTTTCGATGGTTGGCGATTGCGGAACGATTTTAAAGCCGCGGTAAATCAGTCCCTTATCAAAAATTTGTTTGATGGCCCACCATACCGATTCGATATACTCGTTTTTATAGGTGATATACGCATTGTCAAGGTCTATCCAATAACCCATCCGGTCGGTTAAGGTACGCCAGCCTTCGTCCATCTCTATGTGGCGATCCACCAGGGCTTTGCAGGCCTTGTTAAATTTATCGATACCTATTTTTTCGATTTCGTTTTTCTGGGTAAGACCCATCTCTTTTTCTACGGCAATTTCCACCGGCAAACCATGCGTATCCCAGCCGGCTTTACGGGGGACATAATAGCCGTTCATTGTTTTATAGCGGCAGACGATGTCCTTTACCGCCCGGGCAATGACATGGTGGATGCCGGGTTTGCCGTTAGCCGTGGGAGGGCCTTCATAAAATATGTACCACGGCCCTTTGCTGCGCTTTTCCAGCGATTTTTCAAATATTTTATGATCCTGCCAAAACTTGAGGATGCGTTGTTCCACTTCAGGTAAATTCATTTTATTGGGTACTGCTCGAAACATGTTCTGCTCTACTCCGTGTTAACAGTCGGTTGATGTCTTTCTTTTGTCAAATTTTTAAATCATTTTGCATCACGGTTCACGTCATGGTTCGACGTTGCTCACCATGACGCTTAAATTTTTATCCTCGACTTAACGAATGCACTCTCGCCTCTTAGGTGCAGTCGGTTGCTCACTATGACGTTTCGATTGTCACCTTCAACAACGCTTGAGCGAAGCCGATGAGAGCATTCGGCTTCGACAGGCTCAGCCTCCGAGAGGACGTTCCCTGAGCCTGCCGAAGGGAACTCTTGGCTTCGACCCCGACTCGTCGGGGCAGGCAACGCTCAGCCTCCGTGAAGACGTTCCCTAAGCCTGTCGAAGAACGCGTCATAGTTCGACGTAGCTCACTATGACGCTTTGTTATCAGCCTGAGCTCGACATTGGTGTTCCCTGAGCCTGTCGAAAGGTGAGCCTGCCAAAGGGAACTGTCGGCTTCGACCCCGACTCGTCGGGGCAGGCAACGCTCAGCCTCTGTGCTTGACGAACCCTGAGCGAACCCTGAGCTTGTCGAAGGGTTGTCGAAGGGTTGTCGAAGGGTCGTCAAAGCGCGGTCTCACAATCACAGGCGTTCTATCAATTCCTTCATAATCAATGTCAGCTTTGGTTCCGTGTACCTGGCCACGGCAATAATTTCCGATACATCCACGGGCTCGAGCGCATCGGGGAAACATTCATCCGTGATAACGGATATGCCGAATACTTCCATACCCATCTGAACGGCTACAATATCTTCCGGTACGGTGGACATTCCAACCGCATCGGCGCCTGCGGCCCGTAAAAAGCGGTATTCGGCGCGGGTTTCCAGGCTGGGGCCGGGCACCGCAACGAACACCCCGCGTTGCACCTTTATTTGATGTTCCAGGGCGATCTCCTCGGCCAGTTGAATTAAGCGTTTGGAGTACGGCTCGGACATATCCGGAAAACGGGGGCCATATTCATCAAGATTTTGTCCTATCAGCGGATTGGTGCCCTGCAGATTGATGTGATCGTCGATCAGCATCAGATCGCCTTTCTGAAAATGGATGTTCATACCGCCGGCGGCATTGGATATGAGCAGCGTTTTCACTCCCAACTCGCCCATTACACGCACGGGAAAGGTGATCTGCTGCATGGTGTAGCCTTCGTAATAATGAAAGCGCCCCTGCATGGCCACCACTTTTTTATCCCCGATTTGCCCCAGAATCAATTTCCCGTTATGGCTTTCCACTGTAGATCGGGGAAAATGGGGAATCTTCTCATAATCGATGATCTCCGGCCGGTCGATTTCTTTGGCTAACCCGCCCAAACCGGTTCCCAGGATAATACCCACCGTGGGACTAACGCCGGTATTCTTTTTTAAGAACCCGACAGCTTCCTTGATTTGTTTACGGTATGCTTCCCGGTCGAATCCCATAGCTATTTTTTACCCTCTTTTTGCATTTTTTTCTTTAACAAACGCTCTTTTTCTTTTTTAAGTTCTTCCAGCTTTTTCTTTTCCTGTTCCATCTGCTTTTTTTCGACCAGATAGCGGTCTTTACGCGCTTTAAACACGGCGTCTTCATAATCCTGATCGGCGCCGATTGAGCCGAAGTACCAAGCGCCGGCCACACCCAAAACACCAATGGCGGCATTGGCCGCAACCGCCTGGGTAGTATCCGAAGAAACAATGACCAGTCCGGTACCGATCCCCACCGCAACGCCAAGGATCAATCCGCCTGCGCCGTACAGCAGTGTTTTGGTTAACGATTTATGAGCACTGATTTCCGACTCCGGGATGGGATTTCCGGCAAAATCATACACCTGATCCGATTCGTTCATATCCCGGATGGCCGATATATTCACACGTTCGGTTTTATGAGTGGCGGCATCTACATATAATAACTGGTTGTCCTCTTTCTTTATGATAATGCCCTCTTTAACCGAACCGTCCTTCAGTGTAATTCGTACCGAGGTTTGGGGTTGAGGATCATCCACCGAAAGCGAACGGGAGCCGCTGCAGGCCGTTTGCAGCAAAAGCGCCAAAACAGCCACTATACTGATGCTTTTTCGCCACATATCACACTCCTATTTTAAAATTTCATCCACATCCATGTTGTCGCCGAAAATATCTTTAAAAAAATCCTGCCCCTTTCCCGGCTTCTTTTCATCCGCGGATGGGGCCGTATTTGAGGCTTCCGGAGTTGTTTCCGCAGGTTTTGCTTTAGATTTAATATGCCCCTTTTCCTGTGTTTTTTCTGCGGCACCCGGGCCCGATTTTGCGGGACGGATACCGCCGGGGGTTTTCTTTTTGAGCCTGGCGGCTTCTTCATCATCCACACCCAGCACCTCAATCAGCTCCAATTGTGAAGATAACAGATGCCTTAAACGGGCGATGAAGGACTCTTTCTGGCGGTGCAGCGCGGTTACTTCTTCCTTCATTTTCAGCACTTCGGCTTTGGCTTTATCCAGCATTTGTGCCGCTGCCAGTTCGGCTTCCTTGCGGATTAGCCCGGCTTCTTTCTGTGAATTTTCCTTGGATAGCTGCGAGGTCTGTTGGACATTATACAAAGTTTGCTTCAGGGTCTTTTCCACATCTTTAAAATGCTTCAGCTCGGCTTCCAGAGCAGCAACCTGTTTATCCAGCCGCTCGTTCTCATTAATCAGATTCTCGTATTCTTTGGCGATAATATCCAGGAATGTATCCACCTCATCCACATCGTAGCCGCGCATGGCGCGTTTAAATTCCTGCTTCTTTATCTCGATAGGAGTGATTCTCAATTTACCTCCTTCTGGTTCCGAACAGAGCCGTACCGATGCGAATCATCGTACTGCCCTCTTCGATGGCAATTTCAAAATCGTGGGTCATCCCCATAGAAAGAATATCCGCATTCCCGGTCGGAACCTGAGAATCCAGCTTTTCCTGCAATTGTTTCAGTTTCCTGAATGTTTGGCGGATAACGGATTTATCTTCGGTCAGCGGGGCCATGGTCATCAACCCGCGTAACCGGATATTCGGTAATTCTTTATAAATCCTCAGAAAAATTTCTTCTGCCTGTTCAGCAGGCAATCCGTATTTAGAAACTTCCCCGCTGGTGTTAACCTGCATAAGCGCCTGCACGGTCAGATTATGTTTTTTACAGTAATCGGAAATGGCACAGGCCAGCTCCCAGGAATCCAGCGAATGTATCAGCACCGCTTTGGGCGCCACATATTTTATTTTATTCGTTTGCAGATGGCCGATAAAATGCCAGTTGATATCACCCGGTAACAGACCGGCTTTATCTCTTAAATCCTGCGCACGATTCTCTCCGAAATCTCTTATCCCGAGTTCGTAAGCCTGCCGGATTATATCCGTACCGACCGTTTTGCTAACCGCGACAAGCCGAATATCCGAAGTGTTTCGCCCAACCCGTTTACAGGCAGCTTGAACGCGCTGCAAAAGTTGATTATATGCCTTTGCTAATTCCATTATATATAAAAAATTAACTTAACTAATTACAACTTTGAATGCAATAAAATGCCACACAACGGGCTCGCTGCGGAACGTACATTTTTTGCAAAATACACCGGCATGAAGGGTGCATCGATCCGGACTTCCTATTCCGTTTTGTCGCCATGAAATCCGAAACTTTTATCCTGATCCGGGCCGGCATGCACTTTTATTTCGCCAAATTGCGATTCATATTTTTTAATGTTATCTTCCAGAGCCCGCAGCAGTGATTTGGCGTGCTGCGGCGCCATGATGATCCGCGAATAAACTTTGGCTTTCGGTTTGCCGGGAAGTATCCGCGTAAAGTCGATGACAAATTCCGCCGGTGAATGGGTAATAAGCACCAGGTTGCTGTAAATACCTTCGGCTTCGGCCTCGCCCAGTTCGATATTAATTTGTTTTTCAGGTTGGGGATTCATAATTTTTCCTATCGTGTTTAATATTTTTTGGTATATATGTACATTATATTTTTTTGTAAATAAATAAGTTACACAAAAATTAACCAATAAAAAAATTTAAATCAAGCTGCGAAAATGGCGCGTATTCCAGAGGATAAAATAGATGAAGTACGGCTTTCGGCCAACATCGTTCATTATATATCGCAGTTTGTTAATTTAAAGAAGGCCGGCAGAAATTTTAAAGGGCTTTGTCCTTTTCATACCGAAAAAACACCCTCTTTTGTGGTAAGCCCGGAAAAGCAGATATACCATTGCTTCGGCTGCGGTAAAGGCGGCAATGTGTTTTCCTTTATTATGGAATACGAAAAGCTGCCTTTTTTCGAAGCCGTTCAAAAGGCCGCAGATTTTGCCGGGATTGTTCTGCCCAAAGAGGAATATAAACCGGAAAAAAAAGATTATTTCCAAAAACTCTACCGAATTAACGAGATCGCCTGTAGCCACTTCGAAGAAAATCTTGCCAAAGCCAAAAATAAACGCTGGCTCAAATATTTTCTGGATCGCGGCCTTTCCGAAGAAACCATCCGCGCTTTCCGTCTCGGTTATGCCGAAGAAAGCAACAATCCCCTCACCCGCCTGTTGGAAAAACAAGGCGAAGATCTGCAAGAAGCGGCCAAATTGGGCCTGATCCAGCAGCGTGACAACCGCAAGGCGTATTTCGATAAATTCCGCCATCGGGTGATCTTCCCCTTTTTTAACGTGCAGGGAAAAATCGTGGGTTTCGGCGGACGCAAACTGCGCGAGGAACAACAGCCCAAATATCTGAACAGCCCGGAAAGCCCCATTTATTACAAGGGCAAAACCCTATACGGTCTGCACAAGGCTATCCCGGCCATCCGTAATAAAAACTATGTTCTTTTGGTAGAAGGCTACTTCGATCTACTGCGTCTTTACGAGAGCGGTATTCGCAATGTAGTGGCCAGCAGCGGCACGGCTCTTTCCGATGATCAGGCCAAATTGATGCGGCGCTACACATCGGCGGTGTATATCGCCTTTGACGGTGATGAGGCCGGTATCAAAGCGGCCCTGCGCAGCGCACAGATTGTTGAAAAATTTGATCTGGACGCCTTCATTATACCGCTGCCTGCCGGCGAAGACCCCGATTCGTTTGTGGCGGAAAATGGCGCTGATGAATTTGAAAAGCTGATCGGGAACCGTATGCAGCCGCTTGAATTCGAAATGGACCGTTTTTTTGCCAATAATGCCGATGCGCCCTTACAAGTACAGGAAAAATTCATAAACGATATTCTGGACGGCCTGGCTGAGATGAGCAACCAGATAAAGGCGGCCATGTACATCCATCAGCTCGCCGACCGGTTTCGCATCAGCGAAAGCCTACTGGTGGAGCAGCTAAACAAAGTAAAACGCAGCAAACGCCGATTCCGCAAGCCGCCGCCGTCTTCAACCGCTGATGAAACGACGGGGGAGGCCCGACCCGAAGCGCCTGTCCGGCCGGAGAAGCGCATTGTTGTGCAAAGCGGAGTTTACAAGGCGGAAGCCGGGGTGATTTATCTGCTGTTAAACGGTGACCGTGAAATCCGCCATTTTCTTCTGGAACATATCGAACACCAGCATTTTGAAAACGATGCGTTCATCCGTATTTACGAACACATTATGCACGAGCTGGAAGAAGAAGGCGCCATTGAGGCGGATAAAGTCATATCGCACTTTCAGGAGGATGCGGAAGTAACGCAGATTTTATCCGAAATGATGCTCAGCGATGAGACGCCGTCTATAAAATACGCGCGCGATTGTCTGTTTCAGTTACAAAAATGGCAGTTGGAAAAACGATCCCGCGAGATAAGCCAATTGCTGCGCGAAGAACAATCATCGCCGGAATCGGCCATGCACTATACCCGCGAGTTGAGCAATATCCGCAAAGAGATCAACAAACTGGAAAAAGAACACCGCTCGCACCAGCTACTCTAAACGTCCGGCCACAACCACCGTTTCTTTCATTTCCTGCAAAACGCCGCTGCGGTCATCTAGAAGCTGCACAAACACAACGTAGATACCCATTCGTACTTTAGTCCCGCTATCATCCCGGCCGTTCCAGACCAATTGCGCGTTGCTGCCGCTAAATACATTATCCTGCAGTGTGCGGATTTTACGCCCTGTTATGTCAAAAATATCGGCGCGCAAACGGGAGGCGGCAGTGGCGGAATGCACGGTAATCAGCGCGTGGTCCTCAAATCCGTCGCCGTCGGGTGAAAAAGGATTGGGTTCGATTTGCAAACTGCCCTTTTGCCCACCTGGGGCCGTAAACAAGCTGTTTTGCCTGCCGGGTGTCGCCCCGTTTTTATCCGTGCTCGGCCCCCAATTTAAGCTGCTGCGCGGATCGAGTTTGTAATAGATGCGTTCCAGCGAGGGCTTACGCCACTCCTCGCCTTCCAGCCAATCGACGTTGTAGGGCGCCTGCTCCACCCAGCCGCCGGCCGGATTGAGCAGATAAACCACGTCTTTGTCGTTATTGAGCGTGGGAAGCTTTTTCAAAATAAAGATCAGAGAATCGTCAAGCGGATAAAAACGGGCCAGCCCGCTGTCGGCGGCAATGATTTTATACTGCCCCGGATAGAGATACAGCAAACTATCGATGCGGCAGGTATCGCGGGAATCGGCGATGGCCCAGTCCTGCAGGGTCAGCGGTCGCTCACCGTTGTTCAAAAGTTCGATCCATTCCGGCTCGCCGTCGAAGGTCAGAAATTTTATTTCGTTAATGCTGACCGTTTCAAGACTTTCCACAACGGGGATTTCCACGCTTGTGGTATTGTTGACGCTGTTTTCATCGGCTGCAGATTCGATTTGGGCGGCCAACCGATAGCGCCCGGCGCGCCGCGGAACCCATTGGGCGGAAAAAGAGAAAACCTCTCCAACCGGCAGATCGATATTTTCGTCGCTGTCAATCAGGACTTCCTCGTCGGCGTCCTGCTGTCCGTTTTCATCGCTGTCTATAAACAGCAGTATGTGCAGCGGCGCCTGGAAGTTCTGCACACCCAGATTGCTCGCCTTGCCTTCGATTTGAATCGGTTGCAGGCTGTAGGCCAGGGCGGGATGGTAGCTGAGCGCCGCTGTGGCAAAGCCGATATCATAATCATAGGGCGTAACCGAATTACGGTAGCCCGGCGTGCCGCCCAAAACGGCGCTGTTGGCCCAGTTTTCAGCGGAATTATCCACGCTTAGCATAATTTTTTCATCGGAATACCCCGGCATATTGTCGGGGCTGTAACGATAGGAATCGACGACGGCTCCGCTGCCATCTATCAAAGAGAGCAGCTTGCCCTTGCTGTTGGTTAGTCCGCCGCTGCCCAGCGCCTTGTCGTCAATGGTTAAAATCAAGGCCTCGTCGGGGATGACGTCCTGGTAGGTATCGGAATTTTCCCAGTAACTGCCGTCCAGGATAACGGCAAACTGCTCGGGTTTGAGCAGTAGTCCTGAACCGGCGTCGGTCAGACGGTCTTCCGCCAGGCTGTCGCTAAGCCGCCAGCCACTCAAATCCACCGTTTCCGTAGAAGACAGGTTGTAAATTTCGATAAATTCATCATGGGCGTCGCTGCCCACCACATCGAACATTACCTCGCTAAAGGTAATCTGAGCGTTTAGTTTTAATACGAGCAAAAGAATGAACAGCAGGTGACGGAGAAAAAAATGATGCATATTGGTTTAATAATAAATGTAACACTTATCCATTTTACGTTAATGCGCCGGCAGCGTATAATCCCGGTTATAATATATTTCTTTAAGCCAACTGGCTAAAATTTTTGCCTCGCGCGATTCCTTCTTGTATTTCCGGTCGCCCTGTTCTTCCAGAATGACCGGTATGTAGATATCATTTTCCGTATTTCGAAATATTAAGACAAAATGGCGTTTCAAATAATTGCGTTGGATGAATTATAGCAAAGATAATAAGATTTTTTTCTATTGCAAAGGATTTTATATAATAGAAAACGTAAATATTTGAAGTAGTTTTTCTCTAACGTCGTTTTAAAGCGCCTTACAAGCATTTACTGAATTTGAAGAAAATATTCTTTTCTATCTGTTAAACAACAGCCGCAGATAAAACAGGGGCGACTTCAGCTTCTCGCGCATATCGAGATCGTTGAACATCAGGGAAAAGGTGTCCATCAGCTTTTTGTTGCTGTTAAGGCGGTTAATCACAAAATTGAACAGCCAACGATGTTGTACCAGGCGCTGAATTCTGTAGCTCAGATGGATTTCATCCCACAAACGGTCATATAGCAGGCGATCATATTCTTCAAGAAGAGAAGCGGAATACTCATTGCGTTCCACCGCCCGGGCGATAACCCCGGCGGCAATCTGGGCGCTGAACATGGCATTACCGATTCCCTCTCCGGTGAAGGGATCGATGAGCGAACCGGCGTCACCCACCAGCACAAAACGCTCGCCGGAAAGCGGCCGCTTTTGCGACGCCAGCGGCAATCCCCAGCCTTTTACGCCCTCCACTTCTTCAGCCTGTTCAAATCGCTGCCGGATGGCGGGGTTCTCTTTAATAGCCTTCAACATAATTTCCCGCAAATTGACCCTCTTCCTGCGGATATCACGGCTGAGCATACCGATGCCCACATTGGCCATATTGTTCGGTAAGGGAAAAATCCAGAAATAACCGGGTAGCACTTCATCTAAAAAATGCAATTCGATAAAATTGCCATCCTGCATGCCGCTTACATTTTTATAATAGGCGCGAAGACCGGCATAATAATGATCCGGCGCCAGTTTGTACGAAGTGAGCGTTTTATTTACCGGACAACGGTCGCCCCCCGCGCCCACCACCATCTGTGCCAGAACCGTTTTGATCTCGCCCTCCTGCCGAAAGGTTAAGACGACACCTTCCGGCCGGCGTTCTATGGATACAATTTCACAATTAAAACGGGGATTGGCCATCCGGTTGTCGATATTCTGCACCAGGAAATAATCAAAATCAATTCGGCGGGCTACAAAACCGGGTGGTTGTTCCACCGGGCGTCCGTTGAGACGAAAAGGAATATTCACTCCCTTTCCGTTGGGCGCGGCAAAATAGACGCCCCAACTGCCTAAAAAGGTATCCGGTTTAGCGTACAGCTTATGCAGCAGAGCCGGATTCATCTCTTCCAATACACTCACTACCTTCCCGCTCAACCCGTCGCCGCATATCTTGTCGCGCGGGAAATCCGCTTTATCAAAAATAATATGCTTTATGCCTTTTTTAGCCAGAAAGATAGAAGTAGTCGCCCCGGCCGGACCGGCACCGACAATGACCACATTGGTTTCCATATCGTATTTTCTTTGGAAGCGGTTTGCTGACATTCGAGCGTAATCTTTCTTTATGAAATTTTCATATCTATCGAATCAAAGGCTTGTGGGAATTTACGGCAAAAGATAAATCATTTCCATTTTATAAACTAGGGCTACGAATAAATATGTAGCATTGCGCATATATACAACAAAGCCTTTTAGATGATTATTTATTAATAAGTTAAGATGTGCAAAAATACCTTCCTTAACGGTTGCTTTTATCTGCCGCTATTTTTTATATTTGATAGCTTGTAAGAGCAACGGCAAGCTAAAAAGAAAGGTGCCGAATTATAGTGAGTTGATAACCAAAAGCTTAAAATTCAATAATTCAGTATATCAATAATTCATTTCTTATGGAGGGCACAGATTATGTCCAATGCCTATTTTCAGGTACCGCCTCCGTACAACGAACCGGTCAATTCCTATGCACCGGGTACGGCAGAACGTCAGACTCTTAAAGATAAACTGAAAGAGCTGCGTACACAACAAATTGAAGTGCCGTTGATCATCGGCGGTAAAGAGGTAAAAACCGGCAGGACGGCCGAATTGAAAGTACCGCACAATCACGACATTACGCTTGGTGTGTATCATAAAGCCGGCAAAGAAGAAGTGGAAGCCGCCATCGAAGCGGCGCTGGAAGCACGTAAAACCTGGGCCGATATGCCCTGGGATCAACGCGCTTCCATTTTTCTCAAAGCTGCCGACCTGCTTTCCGGACCATGGCGCAATACCTTAAATGCCGCCACCATGTTAGGACAGTCCAAAACCTGCTATCAAAGCGAAATAGACGCTGTGGCCGAACTGTGCGACTTCTGGCGCTTTAACGCCCACTATATGGCCCAGTTGATGAAGGAACAACCGTATTCACCCAAAGGAATGTGGAACAAGCTGGAATACCGCCCGCTGGAAGGATTTATATTTGCGGTTACGCCGTTTAATTTTACTTCCATTGCCGGAAACCTGCCAACGGCGCCGGCTCTGGTGGGCAATGTCGCCTTATGGAAACCGGCCTCCAGCGCCGTTTACTCGGCCTATTTCCTGATGAAATTGCTGCAGGAAGCCGGACTGCCCGACGGCGTGGTCAACTTCGTACCCGGTTCTGGTGGACAGGTGGGTACGCCTGCTCTGATGAGCCCGCATTTGGCCGGAATCCACTTTACCGGTTCCACAGCTGTTTTTCAGAATATGTGGAAAACGGTGGGCGACAATATCCACAAATCCAAGTACTATCCGCGCATCGTGGGCGAAACGGGCGGCAAGGATTTCATCTTTGCGCACAATACGGCCGATGTGGATGCTTTGGTGGTGGCCGCTATCCGCGGGGCCTTTGAGTATCAGGGACAGAAATGTTCGGCCGCTTCCCGTATGTATATTCCCCGATCCATTTGGCCGGAATTTAAAGAAAAATATACGACCGAGGTAGCCAAAATAAAGATGGGCGACCCCGAAGATTTCAGCAATTTCATGTCCGCTGTTATCGACCGCGGCGCTTTCGAAAGCATTACCTCATACATCGATTACGCCGCTAAATCGGACGAAGCGGAATTTATCACCGGCGGTAAGTACGATGATTCCAAAGGCTTCTTTATCGAACCGACCACTATTGTGACTACAAATCCGAAATTCAAAACTATGGAAGAAGAAATCTTTGGCCCGGTGCTGACCATCTATGTTTACGAGGATGATAAATTCGACGAAACGCTGGAATTGTGCGACACCACTTCACCGTACGCTTTAACCGGAGCGATCTGGGCGCAGGACCGCCAGGCCTTGATCAAAATGGCCGATCGTCTGCGTAATGCGGCGGGTAACTTCTATATTAATGATAAACCCACGGCGGCGGTGGTTAACCAACAGCCCTTCGGCGGCGGACGTGCTTCCGGCACCAACGACAAAGCCGGCAGCGCCATGAATATCCTGCGCTGGATGACCGTGCGCACCATGAAGGAAACCTTTGTTCCGCCCAAAGACTGGCGTTATCCTTTTATGGATGCGGAATAAGCAGTCCATAAGCCAATAAGCGATTCCATTCCCTGCAGGTGGAGTGGAATCGTTTTTTTTAACCGGTCATTGTATAAACCGCCCGCCTTTGCATCATCAACCGCCAGGCTTCTTCTTCGGCCCTGGCCCGTTCCAGTCCGGCTTCAAATTCCAGTATTGCCGCCCGCTCTTCGAAATACTCCTGTTCATCTTCATTGAGAAAAACATAGGTTCGATTTGTTTCGTCGGAAACAAACGGCAGTACAATTTTTGTGTCCGTAATATACATTTTAATCCGCCCCTAAATATTATAGTACTTACGTACACCTATAATATAAAATACAATAAAGCTGTTGTCAATAAATTTTGAAGTTCAGAAAAATAAATAGTGTCTTCCGGTAAATCTATGGGTGAAATTTAGAGATCAAATCGTTAGTATCGTAAGACAGAACAAGCTTTAATCCGCAGGTACTGTTTTATTTCCCCGAAAGGGAATATGCCCATAGCCCATCGATTCATCGATGGGAAAAAGATAGTTAAAATAGATATTAGTCCCGTAAGGGACGGATGATACGCTACTAAGAATGTAAACCAGATGTTCCATTCGGGACATACCGGATTGT
>DRQG01000065.1 GCA_011369465.1 Caldithrix abyssi | reverse complement strand
TCCACCTGCAGCAGTTCCGGGAAAAAATCGGAAGCCTGCCAGACTATGTTATGTTTATCCAGCAAAGCCGTAAATTTTTTTACGGATATTTTAGAGGTATTGACGCGCAGCTCAAACAGAGGCGGCCGGTTAAGCGAACGGCACAGCGCTTCGGTTTCCTGCTCTCCCCACAAATGCAGCCACCGCTTGATCAGCCAGTCGGGGAAGGAATACTGTACGCCCAGCCGTTCCGCCGGGTTTTTTATTATTTTTTCCGGCAATACTTCTTCGACCCGGCGCAGATAGGCATGCAACAAACCGTTGACCATCTGCGCGGAACGCAGGCCGGTTTTCTTTTTGGCCAGAGCCGTGTATTGATCCAGCGTAGCCCGGGCCGGGATATGATCGAGAAATTTGATTTCGTAGAGAGCTAATTGCAGGATTACTTTGTTTTTGAGCAGCAACTTATTATAGCGCCCGTGATAGAGCTGCTCTGCCGTCCAATCCAACAAACGCCAATGCCGCACCACCCCCGAGGTTAAATTTTTAAGGAAACGGCGGTCGCGGGGGGACAAATTGTTCCGGGCAAGTTCCCCTTCCAACAGGTCATCCAGCCGGGATAAATTCTGTTCGAACTTTAAAATAACGGTATATGCGATTTTTCGGGTAGTGGTAATTGTCGTGTTTTTCATACATAAGAACCGCTATAATCACGGATGTATTAACGATAATGCGCTTGAGTATTTTCTTATCGTATAATTGTACAAATATAATAATCTTTTAGATGCATTTGTCAAGCAAAATATCCGGCTGAACAGGCCCGCCTGTCATACGTCCTTTTCCGTTAAAATCTCATCCAAACAATCAAATACCGCAGGCAGCGGCTGATTGTCCCGGCGCACCGTGGTTAACGAAACATCCGCCGGACGGGGATACGCCGCCGCATCGTTCAGGGAAACCGATTTGAGCAGGTCTTCGTCTTTTTGCAAATAACGGCAAACAGCCCGGCCCAGAGCGTAGCGGTCGGTTTTCGTCCGGCCAAAACAATGATAGATACCACACCCTTCGCTTAAAGCGATTTGCCAGATGCGTTCGGCCAGCGGTGTTACAGGCGAAGGCGTACGGATTTCATCATTAAACAGCCCAACTTCCCTGCCCTGCCGCAGCTGTTCCAGCAGCCAGTCGATAAAATTTCTACGCCCGCCCAATCCGCGCCCCAGAGACAGAGCGATGCGGCAAACGGCAAAGTCCTTCAAAATTTCCTGCACGGCTTGCTCACCGGCCAGTTTGCTTTTTCCGTACACATTCACCGGTTCGGGTTTGCTGTCTTCGTTGTATGGCGCGTTCTGTCCGTCAAAGACGATATCCGTGGAAAGATAAATCAGTCGTATTCCTTGCTGCCTGCACCAATCGGCCAGTTCCGCTGTTGCTTCGGCGTTGATGCGCATGGCTTCGCGCTCGTTGCGCTGGCAGTCGGCCAGACCGGCCATTGCCGCCGTATGGATGCAGACGTCGGCCTGTACCATTTCCAGTTGTTTCTGTAACGGTTTTTGTAATTCAAGGGGCAGCAAGGCAATATCCGCGGAAAAGGCAGGCTTTTGTTTATGGTAAGTGCCGCTAAGCGTTACGGAAGCGGGACGATGGCGAACAAGATATTGACCGATATAGCCGCTTATACCCGAAATCAAAACGCGCACTTTTCTCTCCGAGCAGATCAAGACTTATCTAAAACCGGGCCTGAAATACCAGACCCATATATCCTTTACCATCAAGCGGAGGACGCGAGTCCAATCGAAATTCCCAGGACATCCCTTCTTCTTGCAGGTTTTTATTATATTTTTTAGCCATAGCCAGGGCATGAATAGCGCTGGCCAGATGGTTTAAAGCAATGGCGCCCCAAAAATAAACATCGCGGTCGGCAATTTCGTTGGCCTTCAAGCGGGCGCGGTCGTAATTGTAGCGGTTGGTTTTGGAATCCCAACTCCAAAAGTAGAAGGCGTTTTCCTCATAAACCTCATCGAAGCGGCGCTCGCGGCGGCGCTGATCGTTGTACCGATAGATGTCATCATATTTACCGATAACGCCCCAATAATCCTTGTCTTTTCCGGAATCGAGTACACCGGCATGCTGAACAGCGTACGTTTTATATTCATCTACCAGATGCTCGGCATAAAGATTGTTACCGACCAGACCAAGCCACAACAGCGCTTCGGCGCCCAGAAAGAGTACCGCGCTATTGTTGTTCTTTGTATAATATTGACCCGCTCCCGGTAAGAGCAAACTAAACAAAAAGGCTTTCCCCGGCGATTTTTCCTGACTGTTAGAAGCCAAATCCGGCGCCTGCGATGCATCGTCCGGAAATATGTAAGCCGGAGATTCGCTAGCCCGCATCAGGTTTGATGTACCGGCAAAGGGGATTTGCGTAGCTGCATATATCCCTGAATTTACGCGATCACCGCCGGTTTCCAACCCGACCGGTCGGGATTGAGTGGGATCTTGCCCAAAAAGCGCGCCGGCTCCTATCAAAATAAAAACAATACTATTCACAAAAAAACATTTCATTATATACATACCCGTTCTGATCGTTTTACCAGGTCAACACCACACCGTACATATTGAGACTCCGGCCGGCAACGCGCCGAGAAGAAGCGCGAAAACTGTACTGCAAGCCTTCATTGTATTTTTTGGCGGAAAAGGCGGCGTCGATGGCGCTGACCACATGGTTTACCAGTATTACGCTAAGCATCGTGTTAGCCAGATCGTAATAACCGTTGCTTTCGTTACGCAAATCGCGGTAAAAAGCTATGTTGGGCGTCAGTTTTGTGTAGTCGCCCGAATCGTAATAAAAGGCGTCGCCAAATGTGGCCAGTACGTCATCCCAACCCACGCCAAATTGATGCAGATATTTGTAGATCATCTCGTAATACTGTTGTGTTTTGGTGGAGGGCAGAATATGCGTGTAACCCAACCGTCCTTCCAGATAGCGAAGATTATTGGCGACGTCCGTGTTAAATTCCAGCAGCAGTTTATTGGGGTCATTTTCGTCGTACTGATAGTTGGGAAGCCCTTCCACTCCGATCTGGTTGGCTTTGTAATACAAAAAAGACCAGTATTTATGTTCGCTCCAATGCTCGTCGCCATAGGCGCGCATCCGCGTATCCACATCATCGCCTTTGTTATTATAAATAATATTGGCCGACCAGAGGACAATTTCCAGCCCGGCATACAGAGCGGCCCGCCAGTAATTTTTTGTGTACACCTGTCCGGCGCCGGGTATGATTGCCGAGAAAAAGGCGGCCTTCAGTCCGGATTTCTTCTCGACATCTTCTTTTACTTCTACCTTTACATCTTCCGCCGCTTTCTGCAGCATAGCAAACCGTTCCTCATTATAAGCGAAAAATGAGGCGCTGCTTTCCTTTTTGCCGGTATCCTGCATGGAAGAGTCCGCTGCATTGGCTGCGGAGATATACAAACCGATAAGAATCAAACAGGCTATGGTAAATTCAGACAAAATTCCGGACAAATTTTTCTTATTCATAGCTACCCTTACCTTTCGGTTATTCATGTTTTTTTAACGACCCGGCACGCGGAACGGTCGGCGGGCAAACAAATTGCCCATCCGCTCGCGCAAATCAAAATCGAACAACATACCGAAATAAAACCGCACATCCCGCTCATAAACTACCTGCACATTGGGATTGAAGGCTTCATTCAGCGGCCAGGCTGCGGCAAAAAACACCCGTGTGGGGAACAGCGAATTACTAAACATATTGATACGCAGTTCCATGCCTACATCCTGCTTAAAATCTTCCCATTTAATCGGCCCGTCCCAGGCGTTTCCGTAGTCGTAAAACAAGCCCATGTATATTTTATCCAAATAGAGGTGCCTTATCATGGTATCGATATGGCGGAACAGGGGAAAGCGATAATGCAAACTGCCAATCAGCTTTTGCCGCCCTTCGATGCTAAAATACGAATAGCCGCGCATGCCCAATATGCCGCCGGCAAACAGATGGAAGAAACTGTCCACGGGTCGGTCGATATATCCGGCCCGCAGATGCAGGCTGAATGCATGGCTTTTAAGAAGCGGATTGGTGAAGTACTCTTCCCATTCCAGCAGCAATTGATTAAAACTGTAATTTTTATATACCTCATCCACGCCGGTTGGGCTAAAGGCGAAACCGGTGATGAAGTCGTTGGATTCGAAACTGTATTTCAAAAAGACGTAGCGCCCGCCCGATGGATTGATGACTTCATCCTTATCGGTTTTAACCATGTTGCCGCGCAGGCTCAGTTCCGCAGCCCAGCCCTTTAAATAGTTGTAGCGAAAAGTAAATCCCGGAAAGGTGATACCCTGAATGGGATCGTAGGTTGATTTTTGATCGATTTTAGCGTTGTAATTGCGCCATACCAGCGCCGCCATAATATCCAGCGCCTGTGTAAAATCGAAGGGGCTTTCGATCAGACGGCCGTACATACCGATCCGCGCTTCGGTCAGATTAAAATTGATGTCCCTGTTATAGATCAGCGTATAATCCTGCCCACGGCGGTCGTGCAGGGAGTCGCTAATATTGGCGTTTACATTATAGGCTTCCACAAACAGAGTGGGCCGGAAAACGCGGGCCTCAAAATAGCCGTACAAATCATAATCATAATTGCTGTTTACCGCGGCGCCGCCCACCAGACTGTATTTATCCAGCACATCGTTGGACACTACGTACAAACCGGGTTTTACGGTGCCGTAATCGATCAGCAGACGCGGGAGAACGTGCACTTTGGTAAAGGTCTGCTTGTACGGTTTTATTTCCGGTAGAGTTTTAACCGTGTTGTCAAAATTTTTTATCGGAACCGTCCGGGGATAATCGGGCACATAAACCGCCAGTTCCGGATTGAGCGGTTTTGGATCATCGAGGCGATAAATATGATAGCCAATGCTGTCATAGCAGGCATACACCAATCGGCCGTCTTTATCCACCGAAGGCATAAAGGCGCCGCCGATTACATTGGTCAGCAATTCCTTTTTTCCGCTTTCAGGATTGTAGCGGTAAATGTTGTATATACCGGTGGAGCTGGCGGCATAATAGATCCAGTCGCTGCCCGGTTGAAACGACGGATAACGCAGCTCTTCCCTGCCCGTCAAAATAAGTTCAAACGAATCCCTGTCCAAATCGTAACGGCCGATATTGCGGCCATATTCGATTGCCGTATCAAAAACGATCTGCCGGTCGTCGTTGGACCAGCGCGGATGGTAGATCTGGCGGTTGTCTTCAAAGGCCATTACCTGTCTGATGTATCCGCCCCGGAATTCCACTTTTCGGAAGCGGGTATAGTCCTCTTTGCCCTCTTCCAGCAAACGACCGGTTTCAATATCGTAATATACCGTACGGTTCATTTCCTGCGTAAAGTCTTGCGGTAAATCGTAAATATTGAGCTGGTGCAATCCGTTGGTAGCGCTTACAAAAACCAGGTGTTTGCCGTCATGGCTAAAGTCGGGATTGCTGCCGCGCAGGCCTTTGGTTAAACGGATTTCCTCTTCTTCCTTCACGTCGTACAAAAACAAATCATTGTAGGCGGAGCCGTATTTATTGCGCCGGTCCCGCGCATAAACGATGTACCGGCCGTCCGGAGACCAGCTTAGCGAAGAAGTAATCGCCTCGGTCAGGTCCTTTTTCTTTCCGGTTTGGGTATCCAGCAGAGTCAAACGGTTGAGACTGAAATAGTCCCGTCCCCGGTTGCTCACATAGGCGATGTAACGGCCGTCCGGAGACCAGGCGGGATATAAATTAGCAAAGCCCTCTGTTTCCACGGCCTGTCCTTTTACTTCATTGCGGCGTATGATTTCCGTACGCTGTTCATACACCGTTTCCAGCGAGTCTTTCCAATCCGCATACAAGGCATCGGCGCTGATGCCCAGCACATCTTCGATAACGCCTTCAAAGGTGTAGGAAGACCATTCGGAGGAGCGTTTGGTAATCTTTGCCAACACGCCTTCGCCAAAGCGGTCGGTCAGATAATTGACCAATGAAAAGCCCTGGTTGTAAGCGGATTCGTTGCCGTGGCTGTTTTTTCCGAAAACGGTCATTTCGTTGTAGGTAAGCAAGCGGTTGTGCAAAATCCGGTCACGCAGGATCATTTCGCGGTGCGGGTCGCGGTAATCGTAGCGTGCCGAATCGACCTGATGCTGAGCCACGCCCTCGGCAAACCAGACGGGAATATTGATGGAACTTAACGGATAGGAAACCAATGTGTTGGGAAAACCGCGCACCACATCTTTCCGTTTTTCTTTTTCGTAACCAAAAACCTGCAAGAAGCCATAGGGAAAAGTTAAATTGGTCTTGATCATATTTTGGATGGAGATCATGTGCGTGAACTCGTGGGTCACCACGTCGCGCAGCCAGTTTTTGGTGCCGCGCATCACGTAATCCAGATTGCTGGCCCATATTTCCACTTTGTTATCAAAAAAGAAAGCGCCGCCGTTGGAGTAGTCGTCCGTATCCTTTATAATAAAGTGGATTTTATCGGCCGGGCGGTAATTGTACACGCCGGTTACATGCGGATAGATTTCTTCGGCCACTTTGGCCACAATCAGCGCCGTTTGCCGGGTTCCCTTATGAAAATGGATGATGAAGTGTTCCGTTTCAAAGGTTTCCCATTCCAGCTCGGGATGATTGTACGTCCAGAGCTGCGCAAAAGCGAAAATGGCGGATAGACCCGTCAGCAACAAAGAAAGGTACCATTTGCGTAAATAGCGCGCCATCTAATGCACCACCATAATTTTGATGATCCGGCTCTGTTTGCCGTCCCCGGCTACCGCTTCGATATGGCACAGGTACACGCCGGAGGCTACGTTCGATACGTCCCAGACCACCTCATTATCCGTATGTCCGACGCCGGGCGCGTTAAATTCATCCACCAGAGTACCGGCCGTATCAAAAATACGAATGCGAACCTGCGCGTCGTTGTTAAGATAGTAACGGATGGTGGTTTGCCCGCCCTGGTTGGGATTGGGGTAATTGTAGGCTCTGCTTTGCGGCAGCAAATCGACGCCAAAAGGATCCGGGATAAGGGTCTTTGTTACCCAAACGTTGTTTTCCGGACCGTATTCGGCCATAGCCCAGGCCACATACGGCGCAGGCGCGGCCACGTTCCACACATACAGGCTTCCCTCATCCGTTATTGCGGCCAATTCTTTGTTACCATCCGCATCCATATCCAACAGCACAGGCGATTGTAACAGTCTCCCGCCGCAGGACAATGGAAAATCGCGCATTTCTTCCCCGTTCAGGTCGTAGGCCAAAATCTGCCCCTGCGAGGTTGCCGCAACGATAACCGGCCACCCCAACCGTTCCTTCCGATAAATAAGCGGACTTCCCACAAAATATTCATCGGGATTCAAAGCAGGCCGGAGGGGAAAATTATTCAATAGGGAGCCCGATAGATTCAGGGCGTAAATGCCGTCTGCGGCGTTGTACAAAATATCGTAGGTGTCGTTGCCGTCCAGGTCATCCAGGGTGAACTGCCCCGTTGGTACGGCTGGGCTGCCGGCCGCACCCGCAGGAGCCGGAAAAGAAGGCACATCCGTCAAATCGCCGAAGGGGCCCAGATAGAAGCGGTTATTTCCGGAGCCGTATAACACCGTTTTGATCAGCCCGCTATATACCGCGGCATACAATATATTATCTGAGGCGTTTAGCTCATTTTCCATCCCCGGATAAATCACAAAATCCCTGTGTCCGGAAGAACGGTACACAGATGAGGTTTTCTGTCCGTTAATAATGTTAAAACCGTATAAAGAGTCATTGGCGCAAGCGGCAAACAATTCTAAATCATCCCGCACCAGCGGCGAGGTGATTGGGGCGGGTAAGCCGATTGTTTTTTCGGGCGCCAAAAGGGAATCCTGTAAGAAATCCTGACTAAACGTGAAAACATAGATGGTGTCATCCAGAGCGACAAGGGCGTTGCTGTACGTTCCCTCATTATAGGGATAATTGGCCATAACCAGCGAGATACGTTCGCTTTGTTTCCCTAAATCCGCCAACAGGGTTTTATTATTGTAAAAAAGGCCTTTGCCGGAATCGCCCACAGCGTACAGCCGGCCCTTGTCGGTAAGAATGAACAAGTACTCCGCTGTTTTATTTACCGGCGTGGCGGCCACAATCCTGTAATCGCCAACGCTGTCGGCAAACAGTTTTTGGGGGAAACGCTCACGCAGAAAATCCCGTTGGTAGTCAAAGGTCATCACGTCGCCGGTATTGTCGCTAAAATTATGTATGGTAATGTGCGTGTTGGCGCGGTTGCGGTTGGCTCTGGTGTTGGGTGTGGAGTTTACGGAGAATTCATTGTTGTACAAATCAAAATTTTTCCAGCCTTTTGGCCGGTTGGCAAACCAGAAATCCCCGGCCCAGCCCAGCTCTGTCTGAAACCCGGCGTCCAGCAAGCCGTACACCTGCCCGATATCCTGTGCGCCGTCGGCTTCTTCCAGATCGACGGCCCGGTTTTCGGGATCATCGTTAATGGCGTTTTTGTTTACGCTTTCGCGGATAACGCGCTCATCGATATGCCAGATCAGTATGCCTCCCCCCGGCAGTCCCATATCATAATCCTTCAGGGAAAGCAGCACGCCGTTTTCCGAAATTTCGATTTCATCGGCATGAAAGGTTTTAAGCACTTCCAGATAGGTGGGCGCCTTGTCCTTTTCTTCGGCCAGAACGGCGTATTCCGAATCGACATTAGTGGTAAAAACGCCGCGATATTCCAGCAAATAGTATTCATCTTCGTTAATGGGAATGCGCACCATGGTGGGTGGACCAAAGGGTTGTTTGCGGTCTAACCGCTGCAGCGTAATGTCGGATGTATTGGAATTAACGACGCGGGGTTGATCCCAGCCCAACAACTGGCGCGAAAAGGCGCTGGGCATGGCCGGCGCCAGGCCGTTTAAATTAAGCAGTCCAAAATCCATCAACCCGAAGCGGCCGATCCCGCTGCGCTGTTTGGACGGGCTGAACAGATCGTATAGTCCCAGATAGCTGCCGATATTGGAAGCAAAAATTCCGGTTAAAGCCACAGCTTCGCCCTGCTGGTTTTCCGTTTCCGGCAGCAGGATACCCTGCGTTACCAGTCCGTCTTTGACCGGTATGCCTTCAAATCCGGGTTCCAGTACCTTCTGCATAAAATCCAGGGAAAGAAACAGAGACGGAATGTCCTGCGGAGTGGGATCGTATCCCAAATTTATGTCCTTTCCCACTCCGGCGTGAAACACCACCACCAGATCGTAGTCGGAAAAGTTTAAATCGGTTTCCAGCGAATCGGCTATCCGTACCGCATCGACCAGCAAATTGCTCAAACCGCGGTGAATTTCTTCATCGGTTCGGTTGGGATTGTAATAACCCATTTCGTGCGGAAGCTGATACGCCGCACTGTCGCCGGCAGGGTACACATCGCCGCTGATGAGTAATCTGCCCGAAGACGCTTTTTTAAAATAGTTGGCAACCGCCCGAATTTGATCCTGAAAATACCCTTTCAAATGGGGCGCCGGATCGATCGCGTTGGTATCCGTAGTTACCGTATCGATCATAAACTTGCCGTTGCCGGTGGTAAGCGGATTGTTGTCTTCCACAAATTCCACACGCAGGGCGCATATTTTCAATGTATCCTGGGCGACCAGGAAGCTTTTGGTAAAAAAGAGTAAAATAATGCCAAAGATGAAAAGATGGAAATATCCCCACGAGGCTTTTTTTATGTGAGTAAACATGAAATACCAAGTCTTTGTTTTTCGGCTCTTGTCTTGTTGTCAGTTAATATAGAGAAGTAACGAATCAAATGAGTATCATAATGAAAGGCTGTATAATTTTCATTTGATCCCAATGCTGTCAAAAATAAACCTGACGTTAAATAATATGCCTTGCTTTCAATAAAATACGGTACATTTTGACATCCTTTATTGTTCAGCCCCATTTTCCAACTCACCCCCCAGCCCCCCTCTCTTTGTTAAAGAGAGGGGGATTAAAGGGGGTGAGTTTTCCAAGGAGGTCGATTTATTAAGGCTAAAAATCCTATTTTGGACAACTGTGATTTGATCCGTTACCCAAATGAACCTGGCGGAATGCGGGAAGGAGCAAACATTTAGTACATAATTTCCCCGGCCGCACTCAAAATTTAACAGCCAGGGAGAAGCGCACCGTGTCCGAAAGCGGATGGTCTTCGTCCTCCCATGTGTACAAATAGCTGAAATCGATGCCGAAGATGCTGTATTCCAAACCCGCCCCAAAAGTGAAGAACTTACGTGCGCCGTGGCTGGGGTCTTCATAAAAATAACCGGTACGCAAAGCGATTAATGTGCCGTACCGATACTCCAGACCGAGGGAATGCGTAAAAGCGGCCAAATCGCCTTCCGCCCAGGCAGAGTAAAACACCGCTTTAAATACATTATCCGATGTGCCGGAAGTATCCTTTACCACTAAAAGACGGTTGGTGTCATACACAAAGGTCAGTTTATTGAATCCGTCGTCAATCACGTCGTATGCGATTCCCAAACGCAGGTTGGTGGGCAGAGGATCGGCCTGAGCCTGATCGATATAAGTAATCTTTGGTCCAAAGTTGGACAGATTGGCGCCAAAACTGAAGCGGTTATTGAAGATATCATAAGCCGGTTTCCATAAATAACCAATATCGACAGCCAGTGTATGCGCCCTGCCGTCACGGTTTTCCGATCCCACCGAAACATTGGAGAGGTTACTGCGGATGTATTTCAGGTTCACCCCAATACCCATATTTTCCTGTATTTTGGTGGAATAAGAAAGAGCGATGGCAAATTCGTTGGAATCAAAGGTACCCAGTTCGTTGCCGTTTTCATCGGTCCAGACGTTCTTGCCCAGATTGAGAAAAGTAAAACTACCGCCGACCATCCCGATACCTTCGATGTAAAATCGGGCAGCCATGAATTCGTAGAACAAATCACTGAAATTAAACTGTGGCAGCCATTTGGAATGCATCAGTGAAATTTCATTTTTTTTGTCCCTTTCCGGGTCATCGTACTGGAAGGCCAGACCGGCCGGATTCCAGTAAACCGCATTGGCATCATTGGCCAGAGCCACACCGGCTTCACCCATACCGCCGTTACGCGCGCCCGGCGCAATAAGCAAGAAGGGTACTGCCGCTTCGCCCTGAGCAAACAAATTCGATACACCCAAAGATGACATCAAAAGTATTCCCAATAGAATTGTGATCTTTCGCATTGTATTTCCTCCTAAAAAAAAACCGGCAATCGGATCGTCTACCTCAATCCTCTTACCGGTTCACTTTCAAGCCCATAAGTACTTTGCTAAAGGTAGACGTTTCCGTTTATACGGAACCCAATTTTAAATTAATTAAATAATTAAACCCTTTAACAAACTACGTATAGGCTAGCTTCCTTCTTTTTTTAAAGTGGCATCGAATTTAATGGCATTTCAACTACAAGTCAAGTGCTTTTTGGATTCGGTGATCCAGCTCAAAACTTTTCCGCTTCATCAATCAGCATAATAGGAATGTCATCTTCTACCCGGTAAATTAAACGGCATTGATGGCAGATGAGGCGGTCTTTTTCCTCATCATATTCCAGGTCGCCTTTGCATTTCGGGCAGGCCAGTATTTCCAGTAGTTCTTTCTCGACCATTTTTTCTCAATAGTTTAGTTGGATTATACAGTTATATTGCTATTTTGTTTCATGAGCTCCCGAACACGGGTTAAAAAGGATGCGGGTGGTTTAACGGCCCGTTCTTTGCGATTCATAAAGCTGTGCAAAGAATGTCCCGTACACAACAGCTCACCTTGCTCGTCGTAAACTTCATATTTAAAAGCCAGTTTGGCCCTGGGTTCTTCTTCGATAACTGCTTTTATGAACAAACGGTCGTCAAAATGGGCGGCACGAATAAAACGTGCGCTCACCTCCAGAACCGGCATCAAATAACCGTCTTTTTCCAGTTGCGCGTATGAGATGCCGACTTCCCGCAGAAGATTGATCCGTGCCAGTTCAAACCAGGTAATGTAATTGGAGTGATGGGCAAACCGCATTTGATCGGTTTCGGCGTAACGCACGCGTATTTCACTGGTGTGTTCAATCATTTTATTCTGTCCAGGCGCCCATTTTCTCATATTTCTTGATGCGCTGTTCCACCAGTTCTTGCGGTGGGATCTGCATCAGTTCTTCGAGATGCTTCAGAATGACTTTTTTAACCGTGGCAATGGCTTCATCGGGGTTGTGATGCGCTCCGCCTTCCGGTTCGGGAATTACTTCGTCGATGATATCCAGTTTTTGCAGGTCCTCGGCCGTAACTTTCATCGCTTCGGCGGCGGTGGGTGCAGCGGCGGCGTCCCGCCACAGTATGGCGGCGCAACCTTCCGGACTGATTACCGAATACCAGGTGTTTTCCATCATCAAAATACGGTCGCCCACGCCGATCCCCAAAGCGCCTCCCGAGGCGCCTTCGCCGATAATCACATTGATAATAGGTACGGGCATATGCGACATGGCGTACAAATTATAGGCGATGGCTTCGGCCTGTCCCCGCTCTTCGGCGCCGATTCCCGGGTAGGCGCCCGGCGTATCAATCAGGGTAATGATGGGTTTTCCGAATTTGGCACCCAATTCCATCACCCGCAGAGCTTTACGGTAACCTTCCGGATTGGGCATACCGAAATTGCGATACAGTTTGTCTTTGGTGTCGCGTCCTTTTTGCTGTCCGACAATGACCACAGAATATTGATCCAGCTTGGCCAGTCCGGCTACAATGGCCGGATCGTCGGCAAAACGCCGGTCGCCGTGCAGTTCTTCGAAATACTGGCACATTTTGTTGATATAATCCAGCGTGTACGGCCGCAGGGGATGACGAGCCAACTGCACCCGTTGCCAGCGGGTCAGGTTGGAATAGATTTCCTTGCGCAGTTGTTTGGCTTTCTTTTCCAACCGTTTAATATCGTCTTCCAGTTCCAGCCCGGTGGACATGGCATATTCGCGCATTTCGGCAATTTTATTTTCCAGTTCCACCACCGGTTTTTCAAATTCAAGAACAAATTTATTGTTTTTAATGGCCATACACATTCCTACCGTTTATGGAATAAACTGCTTAACCGAAGTTTCCAGACTAAAAACATCGCTTCCCACATAATTGCCCGCGATAATTTGGACTGGCCGTAAACCCGATCGACAAAAATTATAGGGATTTCTTTCACTCTGAATCCTTTACGCCAGGCTTTGTAAGTCAGTTCAATCTGAAAAGCATAGCCGGACGAATGGATACGGTCGAAATCGATTTTTTCCAGCACCTCTTTACGAAAGCATTTGTACCCGCCCGTGGCGTCGCGCACCGGCATCCCGGTTACGAACCGCGTATATACATTGGCAAAATAACTGAGCAGTAAACGCTGCAAAGGCCAGTTCACCACGTTAACTCCGCGAATATAACGCGATCCCAGCACAAGATCGGCCTCGTCAATGGCCTTTAAAAAATTCGGGATTTCTTTGGGATCGTGGGAGAAATCCGCGTCCATCTCAAAAATGTATTCATAACCGTTTTGCAATGCAAATTTAAAGCCGGCCAGATATGCCTGCCCCAGCCCATCTTTTTTTTCCCGTTCCAGTATATGAATGGTGGGATGTTTCTTTTGCAGCGCTTTTACCAGATTTGCAGTGCCGTCGGGTGAATTATCATCCACGACCAGGATATGAATATCCGGGGTGTGTTTGAACACCTCACCGATAATACGTTCGATGTTTTCGCTTTCGTTATAGGTCGGTATGATTACCAGGGCTTTTGAGGCTTCGGCCATTTTAAATTTGCATCTCCTCGCGTAATAATTTCAGAGCTTCATCCAGCGTATGCGGTTCCCATTCCGCATAGTTTACCAGTTTGTCGATCACAAAAGTGGAATTATACGGACGCGGTGCTTTCTGGTCAAGCTCCTCCGTGGATATTCTTTCAATTAAACCGGCGTCCAGTTCAAAAATTTTGGCGATTTTCAGTGCGAAATCGTAGCGGCTTAAACTATCCGGGCCGGAAACGTGAAAGGTGCCATAGGCCTGTTTGTTCAGCAAACGGTAAATGGCTTCGCTGCAATCGGGCGCATAGGTCGGATTACCAACCTGATCGCTCACCACACGGATGGGATTGCCCTTTTGCAGCTGATCAATCACCCAGGTAACAAAATTAAAACGCACCCGTCTGCCGGTTCCGAAAAGAATTTGCGTGCGGATGATCTGATATTCGAGTTCGCTGTTGCGCACCAGGTTTTCGGAAGCCATTTTACTGCGGGCATAGTTGCCCTGCGGATTTGGGGTATCGTTTTCGGAATAGGGCGCGCTGAGTCCGTCAAAAACATAGTCGGTGGAGATATGTACAAAAACGGTTTTTAAATTTGCCGCGCCTTCGATGATATGTTCCACGGAACGTACATTCACATCCCAGCATAATTCTCTCTGCTCTTCACAACCGTCCACATCCGTAAATGCGGCGGCATTGATAATAACATCCGGTTGGAGCTGCTCTATAAAGTCTCTCGTTGCCGCCCGGTCGGTTAAATCCAAAGGCTGATATGTTCCTTTAAAATCAGGTAAAAAACTTTCTTTCTCTATGGAAGAAGCGATAACTTCGTTATCCGCTTCAAATTTTTTAACCAGACTTTGTCCCAATAATCCGTTTGATCCGAAAATAAGTACTTTACTCATCCATTTCCCCGTTCAACGTCCTGTATCTGCTGATAAACTCTTTGCTTTCCGGCAATCCTTTAAAACTGCCCATCAAAGCGGCGCAGCGGTTGGCCGTCCGTGCCGCTTTGTGCGGATCCGCAGTTTTCAGATAGGTTATTCCAAACCCGGCTAAATACGCGTCTCCGCATCCTGTGGGGTCAACAACCGCTATATTCTGCGGAGGGGCAATGGCAAATACATCTACCGCCCCATCCCGCAGGATAAAAGTTTTACTTCCCTCCCAGGATAATAATAAATTAACGATTTTATGTTGATTAAAACAACAATCTTTTAGGAATATTTCAGGTTCTTCTTCTCCCGCCAGAGCCTGCCATTCGCTGCGATTTAGTTGAATGACGTCGGCGTTGTACAGCCACTCTTTGCCTTGCGGAATAGGCCTGTAAAAACGTGTGCCGTCCTTTTTGCGGCCGAGCGCCAGACTATGAATATCCAGAAATATCAAACCATTGTACGATTTTCTGATGCGTCCGAGCAAGGCGGCGTCCAGTTCCCAGCCGGAAATCATGTTAATAAACAGAGCGTCCGCATCCAGAAACGGTTCAATTTCCGCAAATGTAAACGGCGGCAGCGGATGCAGTGACTGCTCCTGTCGTTCCTGCGGGCTGAAGTAGCGCAATTCAACGTTGTTGTTTAACTGCGGCGCTTTGATCAATCCTTCCGTACGAGTGATCGGGTCATCCGTGAGGCGGTCAACCACCGCATCGTAAATATCTTCTCCAACGCGGCATACCGGAGTCAATTCGTCATTCGCAGCCAACAGAGCCTTTAGCGGTATCAAAGTGTACATCAACCCGCCGAGACTATGCGACCGGCTGCCGTCCCAATGGTAAATAACGTCTTTAATAAACGTCCCGATTACCGTCACCCGCACAGCATGCCGCCTATTCCTTAATTTCCAGAGTCAGCGGAACATCCTTTCCGCAAAGAACTTGCATTAACCGTTCCACTAACCTGTCAAAACCGAATGCATCGGCTTTAAATTCCATCTGAAAAGTGTCCGGCAGGGCCCGGAAGGAAAAGGCCCCCAGTTCCGCCAGACTCTTCCTGTCCTGCTCGCTAAGCTTAAAAGGCGGGACTTCGATTAAAACAACGGGTTTGCCCGGCGCCCGGCTTATTTGTATCCGCCCCTGTGGCTGCCCGGATTGACGTACTTCAAACCAGGAAATTTCATCCCTGCAAAGGCGTTGATAGGCGGCCGAAATCTGCGCTCTGCGCCATTTTGTTTTCGCCACTTCCTGTTGGTACCTTCTCTTTTCCTCCAGGCGCTTTCGCCTGCGGCTTTTCACCCGGCTTTTAATCCCGTAGTAAACAAGCGCCATAATAACAAAGCCGGCAATGAGCCACAAGGCTTCGAACAGATGTTTCATTTTTGGGGTTGTACGATTTTAAACGTATGGGCCATCACTTCGAGCTGATCCAGATAAGGCTTTTTGAGCCGGCCCGGCGCCATTACCGCAATATCAACAAACCAGATCAGCGAATTTTTCGGTTCCGGGATTATATAGGTGCGGAAGGGACCTCCGACCAAAAGGGAATCGTTTTTCCATAAACCGATTATTTTTGTGGTCGGCCGCCCGTTAAATTCCACGTCTGTGAGGTAGCTGTCTTCGCGGATAACCTTATCGCCTTCGTAGTATTTTTTAGTCATGCGATCACGGATATCATACAGCGACCGGTCGTTTATCAAAGAGCTGTCTCCCTTCACCCGCCAAACGGACAACCAGCGATCCGGCTGGGTGCGGCGCAGCCAGACAAAATGATCATCCACATCCTGTACGGCGATAAAATAATCGTGCTGAACGCGAACCCGGAAACCATAGTTTTTGGCCAGAAAATCGGACAAATTGGTTTGCTCGCCCCGTTCGTACATCCCGGTTAACAACCGTTTGTAATATTTTTTTTCAAATGTTTTATAAATATCATCTTTTGTCAGTTTAAAATTACGTTTAAAATCCTGCACATTTTGAGCGTACATAATCAGATTAATCTGATCGCGGGCGTAAAGGTTATCCTGAAAGGCGTAAAACATCTTACCTTCAGCCACGCTTTTTTTGAAATCATCGGGCAGGATTTTTCTGATGTAGTCATCGGTTTCGTTATGCCCGTCGGCAACGCCCAGTAAAAAGATATTCATGCGCGTTTTATACGCAGCAAGTTTTTCCAGAGAAATGCGATGGACTTCGAACGACGTTTCCGTGTGAGGCGTATATATAAGTTTTTCGAAGGTGGCCAGAACATCGTCTTTTACGTCTTCCCACAAAAGAGAATCGGCCACAATAAAAATACGGTACTGGTATCCCATGGTGGTCGGGCGCACATCACAGCCGATAACCGTCATTAAAATACCTGCGAGAAGAATGGCCGCAAACCGGTTAAAATGTCGATTTAACCACATCAATCTCTCCTTCTCTGGTTTTCTTTTTTTGAATAACGAAGAGAAAAGCGCCCCAAATGGATACGGCCATCGGTATTAACAAATTCATAAACGAAAGCGACAGAGCCCCCGCTTTACTCACCCCAACACGTCCCAGCAAACTCACAAACCCGAGATCGCGTACTCCCAAACCGTTTATGGACGGAAGCATGGTAAGTACAAAAGAAACGGGTACAACCATGAACAGCATATTCAGGCTCACATCAACTTCAAAGGCTCTGGACAGAGCATAATTCATAAAGACGATCATCGTTTGCGACATCAATGAAAACAAAAAAACGTACAACAGCACACGCCGTTTGTCTTTAAAATAATGAATGGCCTCTAATAATTTATTGAGCTTTTCCCCTATTTTAAAAATGGTGAATTTATCAAATAAGCGCAGCATAATTGCGAAGGGCCGGTTGCGAATGATAACCAGAAAAAAAAGGCCGATAATCACGAATAAGCCGATCGAAGTATAAAGCAGCCGCGGGCTTTTAAACTCCTGGGATATGAAGAACAAAGCCACAATGGCCATAAACAAGGTAGCCGCAATACCCATCATTCGTTCGATAATTACGCTGGCAAACCCTACAGCGCGTTCATCAATCTCGGCAACCGCTTTATAGATGCGAATCACATCACCGCCTATACTGGTTGGTAAAAAATTATTAAAGAACAGGCCTATTAAATAAAAACTATACAAACGGCTTAACGACAACCTGTATCCATACCCTTTGAGCAGAATTTTCCAGCGCATCGACATCAGCAAAATAGCCGCAAGCGTTAAGAAAATTGCCAGCAACAGCAGCAGAAAACCTTTTGGCGATGTAATATGCCCCAATACATCCAATATTTTTTGCGGATCCGCTTCCGAAATAAGGTAGATGATCAGTCCTAAAGAAATAATCACCTTTACGCTATTTTCGATCCATTTCTTCATTCTTTATTAATCGCTGGCCTGCTTTTTGAGTACATCCAACATTCGCTTGGCGTTTTTATCATTAGGATTAAGTCGAATCCAGTCTTCCAACGGAGCGATGGCTTTTTCATCCTGTCCCAATATCCGATAGGCGTTAATCAACATACCCAGCGCCTGCGGATTACCCGGATTCAGTTCGTAGGCTTTTTCCAGAACCGGAACGCTGGCAGCCGGAAAGCGCATTCCCAGGAGCTGACGACCCAATTCCTCCAGATAACGCTGGTTGTTGGATGTAGCCAGAATGGAATCGACCTTGCTGGAATCCAATGCGATGGTAAAGGCGTCGTTGGCCAGCTTCACATATCTGCTGTTCCATGGAATCACATCAGGGCGCACTCTTTCATTCATCGCCGCCAGCATCTCCCTTGCGCTGTCTTTATCATCTTTCCGCATATAGTACTCGGCCAACTGAATGAAACCGGAACGATAGTTTTGCAGGAGATTTAAAATATTGCGGTTAAAATAAACATTGGGGTCATCCAAACCGCGATATTTGTAAACATTCATCAGGTTATGTTTTAGTTTGTCCGGCGCAATACGCCAGTTTTTATAAGGAACCAGACGCAACACCAACCCGTCCATACGCAGATAGCTGGCCAATTCTGTAAGCATATTGCTGCCCGGAACGGTGACGGCAAAATAAATGGGTTTTCTCCAGCGGTTGGCCGCTATGATATTTAAAATCATATAATCCTGCGTGCGGATTGCCGGGCCGTATGGGGTATTCAAAGTCGGCTCCACTTTAAAACGGATTTGTTCGGGCAGCTCCAGATTGCGATATAAGTAATTTTCCTGATATTCTCTCCGTGCTTCTTCAACGATCTTTTTGGGTACTTTTACCGAAACCGTTTTATTTTTCTCCCAGCGGTGCAGCCCCAGCCGTTCCAGCATGGCCTCATTCACCCTCATCGGCACCTTCGGTTCCAGATCGCGCAGCTGACGGATGTACCAATCCGTGTTTAACAAACTCAGGTTTACGATCCGCACGTCGGTGCGGATATTTTCCACTTCCTGTAAGTACCATAACGGAAAAGTATCGTTATCGCCATTGGTAAATAAAATGGCGTTTGGCTCACAGCTCATCAACATATTGTAGGAATAATCCCAGGCCACATAATTTCCGCTGCGATCTTGGTGATGATAGCTTTTAGCCAGCATGTGTATCGGAATGGCCAAAAGCAATACGACAAAAATGCCCGTTAACAGCCCCGCCGACAGTTCTTTCTTTTTATTGAGCAGTTTCTCTTTCAGCAGCTCGGCGATGCCCGCAAAGCCGATGCCCACCCACATCGAAAAGGCGAAGAAGCTGCCCACATAACTGTAATCCCGCTCCCGGGGCTGGGGATCGGGTTGATTGAGATACAAGATGATGGCCAGCCCGGTCATAAAAAAGAGCGCTAAAATCGCCAGGGCGTATTTCGGGTCCCTTCGGAAATGCCATAGCATTCCAAACAAACCCAGCAGGAAAGGCAGCGCAAAAAGCTCTTTGGGGTCCACGTTCGTCTCATCATCCGACATTCCTACAAACTGCCACAGGAAGTACCGGACATACATTTTATTTATCTGATACTTCCAAAAAAACTCTCCTACCGAGCGGTAATTCTTTGCATTCGGCGAATTACGCCAAACCCCGGTACGGTCTAACGGATCGCTGTCACCATATTGTTCGCGATTGATGTATTTAATAAAGTTTTCCACCGTTTCCGGATTGTTTTCATCAATCATCGGATTCAGGTTGGAGCGAATATAGATTGTGGCATAGGTGGAATACCCGATGGCAATCAGCAATACGGAAACAAAAACCAGGGTAAGTATATGGCGATGATTATTGATCGCCCACATGCTTAAGGCCAGCACGGCTATAAAAAAACCGGCCAGACCCATGGCACCCAGTTTTAAAGCCAGCAGAGGCATCCATTTAACCATACCCGGATACACAGCAATCATGATTACAGCCGTTACCACGGTCATGATGGCAAATGTTTTAACGTTGAATTCCCATCGTCCCATTTCCACCTGCTTATAATAAAAGATCATGGCCACAAAGGGCAGGGCCAGCACATTAAGCAAATGTACCGCTATGGCCAGACCGATCAGATAGGCGATCATAAGCAGGTATTTTTCGTTACCGGGTTTATCGGCTTTGGTTTCCCAGACCAAAATCAGCCAGACCAGCAATGAGGTAAACAGCATGGAAGGCGCATACACCTCGGCCTCAACGGCGTTGAACCAAAAGCTGTGCGTAAAGGCAAAGGTGAGCGAACCGATCAGTCCGGAGAAAATGGCGATATACCAATCGCTTTTGGTTTCCAGTTTAAGCATTTTATGACGAACGATATGCACAATGGAAAGATAGAGAAGCATGATCGTAATGGCGCTGGACAAAACGGAAATGATATTGACTCGTAAAGCAATATCTTCGGCAATAGGCAGCATGGTAAACAAACGGCCCACCAGCAAATACAGAGGCGCTCCCGGAGGATGAGGTACGGCCATTTTGTAGCTGCAGGCGATAAACTCGCCGCAATCCCAAAAGGATACAGTGGGCGCGGCTGTAGAGTAGTACACGATAGCTGTAAATACCAACACAACCAGGGCTATGATTTTATTCAGCTTTTCCATTTGCATTAAACTAATCCTCTTAAATTTAATGGTATCCTAAGACGGTTTTTTAGCAGATAAAAGTGATTAAAGTACACAAAATGCGCAGTTTAATCAAGCGGATTTTATCTCATTGAGGTAAAACGATTCATCATTGAGTAAATTCGCTTTTTCTGAATTTTTTAACGGATAAATGCGGGGTAAGTTTCCTTAAAAAATGATCAATGACGATGCTGCCCGGATACATATTTTGGATGATGGCCCGATCCGAGACCTTGCGCAGCTTTTGTACGGAACGGTGTTTTTTATAAATCTTAATCGGATGAGAGAAAATATACTGTAAGGCGTTAAGTACAGCCTTTCCGCGTCGTCCGCCCCAAAACATGGAATCCACCACGACTGTGGCCATCTCCATTAAAACACGGAATGGAAAAAGCACCAGCAATACCGGAAAAGAATAATTTTTTATCATCATAATCAGATTGTTGCGATGATTCAGATACATTTTACGCTGGTTATCGCTGCGCAGGGTATAACCGGAATAATGATAAATGTAGGTTGAGCAGGTAACCACATTGCGATAGCCGGCGATCTGTACGCGCCAGTTTAAATCGATTTCTTCCTGGTGGGCAAAAAAGTCCTCGTCCAGCTTTCCCAATTCTTCGGTTACCGATTTTCTCAGCAGCAAGGCGCACCCGGAAGTCCAGAAAACCGTTTTTTCCATGGCATCGTATTGACCTTTATCCCGTTCCACCGTGTCAAAAATGCGGCCACGGGCAAAGGGATAACCTAAAATATCCATCTCGCCGCCGGCCGCTCCGGAATAGTCGAAGTAGTGTTTATCCTGAATGGATAAAATTTTCGGCTGAACGCAGGCAATTGTTTCATCGCTTTCCATAGCAGCCAGCATTTCCTGCAAAAAGTTTTTCGGCATTACCGTATCATTGTTAAGCAGCAGCACATAGGGCGCCCGGGCCAGCTCAATGCCCTGGTTACAGGCCCCGGCGTATCCCCGGTTTTCCTTGTTCTGCACAAGGCGCACTTCGGGATAATTCTTTTTAACCATTTGCTGACTGCCGTCATTGGAGCCATTATCGATTACTATGGTTTCAAACGCATCAAACACATTTTTCATCAGGGCATCAAGGCAATCGCGTAAAATATCCAATCCGTTATAGTGTGGAATTATAACAGAAATCCGATATGCATTGTCCATTCATTCGTTCCGAAATCGTTTAAATAAAAAAGGCAGCCAAGCGGCTGCCTCAATTTAATTTAAATATTCCTATTATTTCAATTTAAAATGAAAAGGAATGGTCATTTTAACGCGGACAAATTTATCGCGCTGTTTGGCCGGTTTGAATTTACATTTTTTAGCTGCGGCCAATGCGGCTTCGTCCAGCATAGGCAACGACTTATATATTTTGGCGTCTTCCACGCTGCCGTCTTTGCCGATGGTAACCAACACAACAACAATACCTTCGATACCCGCTTTTCTTGCCAGGTCCGGATAGACCGGTTTTTCCTTATGAATCAGAACCGGCTTCTGCGAAACGGCAAAGAATTCGAATACTTCGTCTTCTTCCGGCGGAGGCGGAGGCGGCAACTCTTCCAGCGGTTCAAAGGATACGTCGGTATCCTCGATTGTTACATCATCCACAACATCGTCGTCTTCGGCTTCCACGGGAATAGACGGGCGCGAAGGGGGAGGCGGTTTTTGTATCTGCCTTGTTTGCGGAATTTCGATTGTTTCGATCGTAATATCGGGCTGCTCGGGTAACTGGAACCCGGATTCGAACTTTTTAAACGAATAAAACACCCCGATCGTAATCAACAAGGCGACAATCAGCGCCGATTCCAACGCTTTTTTATATTTTAGTTTTAAATCTGCTTCCGGATTTTTTTTCATTGCCTTCATGTTACAACTCCCCGCCTGGTATGGCAAAATAATAAACATTTAAGGCGCTGGCTTTCCGGAGTTCCTGATGGACATCGTTTACAATACCCATATCGACGTCTTTATCAATCTTTAACGCAATTTTAATCTGCGGATCAGCTACCATTTTTTGATAGACGACCTGACGCAGATCGGACATCTTCTTTACATTTATATCGTCACAGACCACCTGATTGTTCCGATCAACCCAAATTGTAACCACATGCCGCTTTGATCCCGCTATTTTTTGAATCTTAACGGCATCCGGCAGGCTCACCTTTAAACCAGAATACTGTTTAAAGACGGTAGCCACCATAAAAAAGATGAGCAGCATAAAGATAATATCGGGCATTGATGTCGTTGGGATGGCCACATTGACTTTACTTTTTTTTCCGAACTTCATTTAAAGCGGCCTCCTATTAATCTTCATCCGGTTCAGCAATTGATATTTTTTTCGCCTCTGCCTCTTTCAGTTGATCCAAAACGTGGACATAATCTTCGTATCGGGTTTCCTTATCGGTTTTAAGTGATATAACCAGATTGGGATTCGCCTGGATTTTTTCTCTGACGATTCTGGATATTTCGTTAATTTCGATAATTTCACCGTCCAGGAGCACCTGTCCCTGCGCATTGACCAGCATGTTGGCCAGGTTCTCTTTCGGAATTTTCACCTCGGTATCACCGGGAGGCGGCAGGACCAAATCGAGCCCTTTTTCCGTATCAATGGATGTGGTTACCAGAAAGAAAATCAACAGCAGGAAAACGATATCGGACAAGGAGGCAGAGGGAATCTCTACGTCTTTCTCTTTCTTTTTTCCAAGTAACATTTTATACCTCTACTTCGATACTATGGTTTATTTTTCCTGCATTTCAACGAGCGCATCCATCAATTCTACGGAACTTTCTTCCATATCGATAATCAGCTTGTCGATACGGGAGCTGAAATAGTTGTAAAATACCTGAATGATCATAGCTACAACCAGACCGAACAGTGTAGTAAGCAAAGCCTGTGAAATACCGCCGGCAACGATGGCCGGAGAAATATCATTGGCTTTCTTAATCGCGTCAAAAGCACCTACCATACCGCTAACCGTACCGGTAAAACCCAACATGGGGGCAAGTACAATAACGGTTTGCAAAACGATCATACCGCGTTCCAAAAAGGCCATTTCAATAGAACCGGCATTGGAAATGGCTTTTTCCACGTGTTCCAGGCCTTTGGAAGCCCGGGACAAACCGGCGTGTAATATGGAAGCAACCGGGCCGGGTGTTTTTTCACATTCCGCCGCCGCGCCTTCAATTCCGCCTTCCTGTAATGCGTTATGCAATCTGGCTAAGAATTTTCTTGTATTTACCGATGCACGGGTTAACGTCCACAATCTTTCCAGAGAAAAAGCCAAACCTACTATGAGCAGTATCAAAATTGGCCACATAAATTCTCCGCCGGCTAAAAAAAGCTCGACCATAATCTTAACTCCTTCTGCTTATGGTGGATTACATTAAGTGTAGTTACACATTAAGAATTGGTTACTTAATTTGGCTAAGTTTACAATTTTTCATTTTTAAAGTCAATTTATTTTTGGCATTCCGGACTGTTCGGTTTTACCTATATCCGGTTATTTATCTGCACTGTTTTGTAACAAAAGCGGCACCTTTGGAAACAGGCGTACCGCAGTTTTAAACTGGTTATCCTGCATCAGCAAAATTTGATAAAATTTGCCTGTGCCCCACAGTATGCGGGCCACTTCGGCTTTAAGCCGATTTTTAAGGAAAACGCTGTCCTTCCGGAAATCCTTTTCGTTAAATCCGATACCACGGTCTTTAGCCGTTTGACGCAGCACATTCAACCACAGGCGGTTTGGTTTAACGTGCCGAAAGAAATATTCAAAATCATCTTTCCAGCCCGGATTTTTTTGCGCCAGACGGGTTGCCGCCTCAAAAAAGACGCGATCCTGATTAAATGTACGGCTTAAATCCGGCGATTTTGCCGAAAGCCGATAGGCCACTACCGTATCCGGTGTAATTCCGCCGCCGCCATACACTTTGCGTCCTCCCGCTGTATAGTAAACGGGACGGGTTGCCGCGCTATCCGCAGCCAACCGATCCCGAAGCGAATCCGGCTCCTCTACTTCGTGGTAGTATTCTTCTTTGGAAATATCCTTGTAAGGGCGCTGGATAAGCCTGCCGCTTGGCGTGTAGTATTTGGAAACCGTCATACGCAGCCGCGAGCCGTCGTTTAGTATAAATTCATTTTGTACCAAACCCTTTCCAAAGCTGGTTTCCCCGACAATCAACCCGCGGTCGTAGTCCTGAATCGCTCCGGCTACGATTTCCGATGCGCTGGCCGAGTTCTGATTTATCAAGACGATAAGCGGATAGTTGCGATCGATGGAGATGCCGAAATCGTCGCTGTAATACTCGTTATCAAATCTGGATAAGCGGCCTTTGGTATATACAATGAGTTTATGGCCGCTGATAAACTTACCGGCCACCTCAACCGCCTGCTGAAGCAAACCGCCGCCGTTATCGCGCAGATCGAGCAGCAATTGTTTCATCCCCTGTTGTTCCAATTTGATCAGCGCGTGTTCCAATTCGCCGCTGGTCGTATGGGCAAAGCGGTTTAACCAAATGTAGCCGGTGGTATCATCCACCATAAAATAGGTATGAATGGTGTAAATGGGAATTTCATCTCTTATCAAAGTTACTTCAAACGGTTCCGGGATGCCGGCACGGGAAATGGTCACATTTACCTTGGTGTTCTTAGGGCCTTTCAGCTTACGGGGCACCTCGTCCATAGAAATTTTGTAGGCCGATTTCCCTTCAATTTTAAGAATCCGGTCGCCGGCTTGTAAACCCGCTTTTTCCGAGGGCGAACCGGGAATAACCGAGATAACGGTAATATACCCGTCAATAACATCATACTGGATACCGATGCCCTGATAGCGCCCGTTAAACTGTTCTTCGTTGGCTTTGGCCTCTTCCGGCGTAATGTAAACCGAATGCGGATCCAAAGTGCGCAGCGCGCCTTTAATGGATTCTCTGGTCAGCTTGTCATACGCTACGCTGTCCACGTAAAAATTATCGATGTAGTGAACAACCTCTTCGTACTTGGCCAAATTGCGTTTCAGCTCCGAACCGCCCGGAAAAAGGTGATAATAAGCCATCTCCAAATATGGCCAGGCCAGATTCAATAAAACGACGATAACGACGATCAGTAAAATATTTGATTTTCTTGCAGCCATGGCAAACCCTGATTTTTTTAGTCCGGTTTAATAATCATTTTTGCCGTTCCCCCGACGTTAGGTCATGCAGAGTAATTAATTTATACACCAACCTGGCAATTGTAAAATCGGGATGCGGCATATTGTTCAGCGGAGCCAGTTCCACCACATCAAAACCAACCACATTGCGTTTGCGGAACAGACGGGTCAGAAAGCGGATGGTCTCCGGCCAGAAAAATCCGCCCGGTTCCGGCGTGCCGGTAGCCGGGATCAGCGACGGATCAAAATAATCCACATCAAAGGTAATATACACATTCTCCTGCAATTGCCCGATTATCGCATCGTCGAAACCTTCTTCATGCAGCCGATGAGCATAGAAAACCGGGATATTCTTTGCGTGAATAAAGCGAGCTTCCTCCACACATTGGGAGCGGATACCCACCGCCGCTATATTTGGATTGATTTCATAAATCCGGCGCATGACCGAGGCGTGCGAATAAATGGAATCCTCATACTCAAAACGCAAATCCGAATGGGCGTCAAATTGTAAAACCGATAGATTTTCATAGTGTTGATTAAAAGCACGGAATACCGGATACGACAGTGAATGCTCCCCGCCCAACACCACAGGAAATTTGCCGTCCTGCAGCAAGCCTGCCACAGAGCGGGTCATATTTTCGAATGCTTCCTCCACATTGTCGGTTAGTGAGGGCGGTACGCAGGTGTGAATGCCCTTTTTATAGGCCTCGCGGTTAAATTCTTCATCATATAATTCCACATAGGCCGAGGCTTTCAGAATAGCCTGCGGCCCCTGGCGCGTACCGGAGCCATAACTGGTGCTGTGCTCAAACGGCACCGGCAGTACCGCATAACGGGCGGTGTTATATTCGGTATATGGTTTTTCAATACCCAAAAAATTTGTCATCTTGTTTTCCATCACGGCAGTAAAATAGCCGCCGCCACAACCGTAGTCCAACGGCCCTGAGTATCCCCGGAGGCAGCCATGGTAATATTTTGCGTTTTGACGATCTTATCCGAAATTGTCCAGATGTGGCGCTTTTCATCCCAGCTCAAATCAGCGTCAAATTCCACGCCAAGTACGGTGGCCAGCATTTCAGCGGCCAGATCTTCGGCATAATCGCCGGCTTTTCTGGCCGACTGCCCAAAGGCGTGATGCTCGCTAAGATACCCATAGGCGGTGGTATCCTTGGGAATCGCCAATCCAATAGAGGCCGAAACCAGCCGGTTCGGCTCGTTTGTGGCGTTGCGACTGTAAACCGCATGTACAATTTGCCCGGGCTGCAATTCGGCCAATCCTTCTTCGCGGCTAACCAGCTTGCAACCCGCAGGATAAATACTGGAAACGCCCACCAGATTAAAAGGCCCGATCCCGGCGTCACGCAGAGCCATTTCGAAACTGGTCAGTTCCTCCGGGTGACATCCCACTCCACGGGTTAAGAATATTTTGGTCGGTACGTACAACTCTATTCCCTTTCTGTATCAATGTATGACTCGTCTTCCGCTTCCCATTGTTTTATTTTGCGCCGGTTTCGCCAGCGGACAAAAACGATGGCCAGCAGGGCCAGAACTCCCATGCCGATCCACAGCAAATTATCAATATTCAAAATAAGAAGCCAATGAAATTTCTCATCCAGCCAGGCGTACCAGCCCACCTCAAAATCGATATAATCAGACCCGGTAACCATTAAAAATGCTTTATTCAGGGAACGCTCCGTACGAAGCGTTTTCACCAGTTCTTTTAACCTTTGGTACCCGGGGTTCACCGTTCCCTTCGACCCCGACAAATCGGGGCAGGCAGAGCTCAGGGAACGCTGGCTGAGTTTATCGAAGCCGCTTCCCGATCCCTTCGACCCCGACGAGTCGGGGCAGGCAGAGCTCAGGGATCGTAGGCTGAGCCTGTCGAAGCCGGTACTTGTTCCTTTCGTTGAACTCAGGGAACGGATGTTTACGCCAAAGTCCTGTATAAAGTACTCCACAGCGCTCAGGGCTTCGATATAGGCCAAACGGGCACGCGGCCGGCTGAAAGTGAGTAGAGTATCCAAACCATCCAATCCGATCAGCTTTTTGGCGGACATGGATTGGGCCAGGAAAACCTTATCCTGCAGTGTTAGTCGTTTACCCGAAAGATACTGCGCCAGTCCTTCGTTCAGCCAGTTCGGTACGCGCCCCGGCGGAAATCGTTCGGCAAAGTAGATATGCACCAGTTCGTGCAGGAGAACTTCCGGCCCTTTCAACACATCGTCCGCGCTGATCAGTTTAAGCACAATGATTTTTTCCTTACCAAAAGCGACCGCCTGACTCCACTCCGGTATGCCGTTACGGGTCAGTTTGCGGTAGTCTGCTTCACTGCGGGTAAGATAAATGGTTACCAGACTTACCGGCGCATAACCAAAAAAATCTTCGATCTTTATTAAAGACGGTTCAATTTTTCCCAACAGATGACGTACCAGCAGGCTGTCTTTGTTTTGATGTATGAATTGATAGTTCCGGTAGTTCAGCGTTTCCGCGCCTACGGTATGCACCGAGATAATTATAAGGCAAGCAATGGCCGCCGTCCGGAGGAAGGCTGATGCGGAACGCTCCGACAGCATCAGATCACAACCTTTTTATAGGTAACCGACTCATTTACGCGATTGATCATCACAAAACCGGCGATAAAAAAGAAAATAATGGACAGAACCGCCCAGCGCTGGCTGCCCGTCAGGGTGGAGACCAGCCCGAAAATCAATGGACCAAGTATGGCCGAAAATTTACCCATCAGCGCGTAAAAACCGAAAAATTCCGCTTCCATACCCTCGGGAATCAAACGCCCCATTAGAGCCCGGCTGGCCGCCTGAGACGACCCCATAGCCACGCCGGCAACCAAACCGACCATATAAAAGGCGGCTTTATCATAAGAGAAGAAACCGCCGATTACCACGATCATCCACAACACCAGAGTCAGTTTGATGGTTTTGCGCGGCCCGATTTTGTCGGTGAGAAAGCCGAAGATGTACGACCCGGAGATGGCCGAGGCCTGGACGACGGCAAAAAACTGAATCACCTCCCGCAAAGAGAATCCCAGCGAATCGCTGGCGTAAATACCGCTGAAATAAATGACCGTATTCACGCCGTCGATATACACAAAATAGGCCGTTAAAAAACGCACTATTTCAGGAAATTCACGGATCTTCTTCAGGGTTTCTCTGGTACGGCGGTAACCCTCGGCCAACCAGCCCGATGATTTTTGTTTTATCGGCGTAATCTGTTCTTTAATAAAAAAGAAAAACGGCAGGGAAAAAGCCAGAAAAAACAACCCGGCCCAAACAAACGTGGGCCGCATACGGCCGAGATCGCCTGAGGCAAAAGCGTCATTGGCATAAGGCAGGGCAATCATCAACGAGGCCAGGGAACCCACATAGCCCAGTGCGAAACCGTAACCGGAAATTTTGCCGATATTATCCGGGTTGGATATTTGGGGCAGAAATCCGTTATAAAACACGATAGCGCCTTCGAACCCGATATTACCCAAAATAAACAGGGCCATCCCCTGCCAAATCATTCCGGGCATCAGCCCGTAAAGCGAAACGGTTGCGGCAATGCAGAGCAAGGTATATAGCAGCAAAAACAGTTTTTTCTTGCTGCCGTAATCAGCCATGGCGCCGATAACCGGTGAAGTGACGCCCACCAAAAACATGGACAGCGCACCGCTCATCCCCCACAGCAAATCGCCGGGATTCCGTTCCAATCCCCAAAAGGAAATGGTTATATCGCCGACAATGTACTGTTTAAAATAGACGGCGTAAACCACCGTTACCACGATTACGCTGAAGGATGTATTGGCAAAATCGTACAGCGTCCAGGCTAAAATCTGCCTGCGCTCAGCCCGTCTGGTTTGTTTTGATGATGTGGTGATGGTTCGTTTCCCTTATTTATTACGCTGTAAAACAAACCGATGCGGCTTCAACATACAGCGTCTTAAGACTTTTGCCATATATCCAACCTGCATTGTTGAATTATCTGCCGCGCTTTTTCTTTTATCTCCTCAACCCGGCGGTCTTGTTCGGCCAGCCCCTGCTCCGCCCGGTCCAATATATCATAATATAATTGCCAGGCCTGCCGCTCGCGCTGAATTTTTTCCGGCCAGGTATTCTTTTCCGAGCTTAGCTTGCCTACCCAGGCCGAGAGACGCCGGGAACCCAATTCCGCAAATTCAATGGCCTGTTCCTGCGCATTTTCTTCCAGCAGAGCGAGTAGTTTAAATGTAAAACGTAAGTACACAATAGTAAAGGGCAGCTCCGTTATAAAACTTCCCGTAAAGGGATCAACCATTTCTTTGGTTTCTTTAAGCGGCCAGGCCAGAGCGCGGGCATAAAAGGTGAACTGCAAAATCCGCACATAGTCGCCGATCATTTTTCCCACCTGCGCAGCCCGGATAGCTTCGCGGGCAAAGGCTTCTTTATCATGCCGCATCACCAGACCGGCCCGGTGTACATAGCGCAGATAGGGTTTCTTTTCAAACAAAACGGAAAGCAGATAGGCCTGATCCTCCGCGCGGCCGATATCGGTTGGGGTGAAGGGACGGTACCTGCGCAAGGCGTCTATCAGAACGCCGTTGGTACCACCGGTTACGTGTATTCTTTGAAGGGCCTTCCGTTTTCCGTCTATGTCTTGCCCGTCATAGCGGCACATCATTTCCGCTTTGGTAGAAAGCGCCTGAGGTAAACGGCTGTAAAAAACAAGCCGATCACCCCGGGGCGCGGTGTTATCCGGATAGGTAACGTCCGGCGTAAAGAGCGATTTTTCGATATCATCATGATTGACCAGCGCTCCGGCAATCATCCCCAGATGAACGGGCCGCCCCCGGTAATCTTCGGCTTCGGCGCCCCACAAAGGGGTTTTGAAAAGCTGCAGCGCCGTTTGCCCCGTTTCGCGTAGCAGCGTTTCCTGGTCAAACACCTGATCCAGATCGATCTTGAAAGTCGCTTTTATTTGCGGATTGACAAACACCTGCCACAAAGCCGCGACAGCCTTTAAAAAAGAATAGTGCCGGCCGTATTCGCCGTCCACGCCAAATATATCGTACAAACCTTCGGCATCTTTTTGGGGGAAGTAAATATCGGATAGCGGTCGCAATACTTCGTCAATCAGCAGCCGGCAGTCGGTTTCGCTGAACAGGTAGATATCAACATCCTCCCAGTTGCCGGCGGCGCGGAATTCCCCTTCAAAATAGTCTTTCACAAGGTCGTGCAAACCGTCGTGCGTGGTCGAGGCCGAGAGCAGACAGGTCAGACGGGTCTCGCCGGCAACATTGCCGCGCTCTTTCTCGAAGCGCAGCATATCGACCAGACCGCGCATCCCGTACAGGGCTTCGTTTTTGGCAGAATCGATACCCAGCGGAATGGGATGATCGTACCAGTATTTTTGTTCCTCGTTCCGTACATCATTCACCCTTTTCTTAAAATCGGGCTGCAGATTTTCGTCTGCTCCCGGCAGAGGAAGCGTAACCAGAATATTGGAAGTAAACAAAATTTCACGTACCGGATCGGCAATCGGCGCGGGATTGGGCCGGGTTATCTTCACGGTGCGGCGGGCGCGCAGTTTTTGTTCCTCTTCGGAACGGCGCTCCTCATCCCACAAATCGCTGCCCTGTGGGAAAAAGACACGCTGGATACGCCGAACCTTTTCGAGCGCATCCGTATTTTTTGCACTGCTGTTTAAAAACTCAGCCAGTTCCTCCTGTTCCTTCCGGAAACGGGGCTCGCGGCGGCAGTAGTCCTCCCATTCTTCCTTAATCAAAGGAAGACCCATGTGCAGGAATTCCCGTAGCTCCCGAAAACTTTTTTCTTCGATTGGCGAGATGTGTTCCCGTTCTTCGGTGGTCAGGCGGTAAAAAAATTCCCGCAATAACCCGTATATCGGCTGGAGCGATCGAGGCGTATTCCCTTTAGCGGAATCGTTTTGCAGTACAGACCGGCTAAAAAAATCTTTGTCATTCAGTATGGCTTTAAGGATTACCCCGAACACGATACATCCTTCATATTGGCTGTGTTAATATTGGGAAATGATTCCGTCCATCCCGCGTTTGCTATCCCTGGGATTGCGACAATCCGCGGAATCTGCTTCAGGCGGGAAGCTTATCAAATAAGATGATTGGCCTGAAAAAATTCCATCTGTGCCTGATAAAACTGCACTTTTATCCAGTACCGGCAAAGCATATAAATTTGCTGCAGCAGGAAAACCACAACGATCAACGCGGCGCTGTTGGCCGTAATCAGGTTCTCCGTCTCCATATAAGCGACCGATACAATCAAAAAGAAAATGACCAGCAGCCAATACAGTGCCCAGGCCCGGAAAAATGTTCTAAACAGAAAACGGCCGCCGGTGAGTAACGCCCGTACCGCGCCGATCCGATCATTCTGCACCGCGGCAATTTTGGCATAATCGGCCACCATATTCACTATGGTAAAGGCAAGGATCATCACCCCGGTTTTAATAAGAAAAACGATTTGACCCGGCCATTCATTTACCGCCCGTTCCACATAACCTGAGGAAACGGAATCGACCAATGCCGGCAAAACCAGCAGGGCAATCAGATAAAGGGGAAGAAAAATCAGAAACAGTTTGAAAAACCGGCCGAACAGACGGCCGCCGTTTTCAAAAAAGCTGCTTAAAGAATCTTTTTCCAACCAGGCATTTAAGCTGCCCAAAACCGCCGCATTAAAAAAGATTTGCAGGACCAGAAAAAGCAGTAAAGCACTGATCATCGGCCACCAAAGCAACGGTTGGACGTCGCGCAGCATAAACGCCAAATCGCTTACCCAATACATATTAAATTTTTCCAGCATGGAATCCACGGTTAAAGAGTGGCCGAATTGATTTTTTACAAAAGCGTACAGCGGCATCATAGCGCTCAAGGCAAAAATCAGATTTCCCATCCACATAATAAGCACCAGAGGATAGCGTCTCAAAGACTCGCCAAAGCTGCGCCGGAAAATATTCCATACGGTCATTGTCATTCCTCAACTGATCAGGGTGATAATGGTTAGCAGGTTTTGCAGCCAGAACAGAAATTTACCGGCCCAACGGTTTATTCCGGCGGATTTTGTTTCCGTCCGGTAGCTGTTGTTGGCCAGGTTGGCGTCCAGCAAAAACAGCGTATCCGGGTCCACCTGCGCGTACACCGCCCGTGCCGCGGTTTCGAACCGAAATTCCTGCCAGCGTTTGCGGCCGTCCCAGTAACGGGTTTCCGTGGTGCTGTCGGCAAAGGCTACCAGCAGTTTAATGCGCACATCGCCTCCCGGACGGGCCTGTCCGTACCGCCGCACTCTGACGATGGTTTTATAACGGGTCAGACTGTCCGGTTCCGTCCTCCCTTCCAAAGAGTCCCGCGAGACCACCACCATACCGCTGTCCGAATCAAACACACCGATGGGCGGCACTATTTTGTGCGAAACCAGCGATCCGACGCCGTAATCGAACAAACGGTCGCCGTAAAAGAATTCGTCGAAAAACCAGCGCATATCCCGGCCCGAAACCTCGTTGACAATTCCGATAAAATCCTGCGTTGTGGGATGCCGGTAGCGATAACGGCTCTGGAATGTCCGCAAAACGCGCAGCATGGTATCCTTACCCAAAAGGCGTTCCAATGTAAACAGATTTAAAGCCGTGCGTTCATACACATTCAGAAAATAACTGTAGATATCGTAAAACTGCCAGGAAGGCGTTACCACAGGGTCGGTCTCCACAATATGCAAAGCGCTCGACCGCGCCCGTTCCCACGATGAATAGCGAATCTGATCGAAATATCGGCTAATGGGAAAAGGACCAAATGTTACGATCATTTTCGTTTTACCGTGCATCGCCTGCATCACCTTATCTTCGCTGTACGTGGTGATGCCTTCGTCCAGCCAGGCTTCTTCGAACTCGTTATTGGCAGCCATACCGTACCAGTAGTTATGGGCAAATTCATGGGCAATCACACCATCGGGTATCCAGCCTTCTTCGGCAATGATGGGACGGGTCGCGGCCGTAACAAGCGTGGGATACTCCATTCCGCTGCTGCCCGTGCGATAGGGCGGGTCCACCACCGTAAGCGTGGGATAGGGATACCGTCCGAACCACAGACCGAGGTATTTAACAGACTGTTCCGTAGCCTGAAAATGACGTTCAATCTGATTTTCGTGTTCGGGACGGATAAGCAATATAAGTTTAACCGGAGTAAGCCTTACCGAGTCCAACGGAAGGTTAAACAAGCTGGCGTAATGCCGGTACTCATCTTCCGAAATCAGCGAATCGGGATTAAACAGGCGCTCTTTCTTAATAAAACGCTGTCCGGCGGTCCAGGCAAAATCATGGATATGGTTTTGTTGATAGCGGTAGGTTACGGTGCCGGCGGTATCGTTCACCACCCGTTCGGTATTTACCCCGCTGGCGCCGACAACAAAATCCTGCGGCACGGTGATGCGCACGTCGAAGTCGGCAAAGTCGGCAAAGAACTCCGAAAAATAGTGGTAGGCATGGCAGTTCCAACCTTTGCCTGCCTGGTAAACGCCCGGTTTGGGAAACCATTGTGAGATAAAATAATTATTATTGTAATAACCGGCCCGGGCAATGGCTTTGGGGATTTTCGCTTCAAAATCGATATGCAGCCGCACCGAACCGCCCGGTTGAACAACTTCGGGCAGATCGATGCGCAGCACCGTTTGATCGCCGGGACGCCGCGGCAGGTCGGGCGTAACATATTGCATGGCTTCTTTTAAACTACGCCCGTCAGAGAGGGTTACCTGTTTTAATCGTATCCATCCGGCGTCTTCTATCTCGTCCAGATGACCGCTGTGGTTACTCCGTCCCTGCGATTCCGCGGATTCGCTCAAATAGGCGCTTTCTTCATTTTTAAAGGCATTCCAGTACAAATGCAGGTAAATATCCTTCACCCGGTCATTACTTAAATTATGCCAGGTGAGTATTTCCTTGCCGTAAAGCATTTGGGAAGAGGTATCGAGCCGAACGTCGATTTTATACTGCACAACATCCGGCGGTGCCGCCAGTGCAATAGAAAGCCCTATCCCCAAAAAGAAGATCAAAGTGATGTATAATTGCTTCATAACCAGGTACCTTAAATTAAAAAAAGTAAGATAGTACAATATTATTAAAAATTGCAAGAAGATAATTAACTGGTTATATTTTTGGTAATTAGATCGTAATTTTTTATGTAAATAAATAAAGGGCTGCAAGATGAAAAGAGTATTGGTTGCCACAGGCGGCGGTGATTGTCCCGGCTTAAACGCCGTATTGCGCGGTATTGTGAAACGCGCCTCACAGGAACGCGACTGGGAAATTTTAGGTAGTTATGAGGCTTTTAACGGCGTACTGCGCGAACCCATGGAACTGATTGTTCTGGACGAAAAAAAAGTATCCGGTATCCACGTAAAAGGCGGGACGATCATCGGCACCACCAATAAAGGCGGCCCGTTTGCCTGGCCTGTTAAAAACAAAGACGGCAGCTGGACTACCGTTGATCGTTCGGATGAGCTGCTGCGCCGGCTGCAGTATCAAAACATCGAAGCGGTGATCAATATCGGCGGCGACGGCTCCCAGCGTATCTCACAGGGCTTGTTTGAGAAGGGCTTAAATATCATCGGTGTACCCAAGACCATCGATAACGATCTGGGCGGCACGGATTTTACATTTGGCTTCCAGACCGCGGTCGAAATAGCCACCGACGCCGTGGATAAGCTGGTAACCACGGCGGAAAGCCATAACCGTATATTTATTTTGGAAGTGATGGGCCGGGACGCCGGCTGGATCGCCCTGCACGCAGCCGTAGCCGGCGGCGCGGAAATATGCCTTATTCCCGAAATTCCTTACGATATTAACAGCATAGTGGAACGCTTGCACGCCCGGATTCACCGCGGTCGCGGTTTCGCCATTATCGTCATTGCCGAAGGTGCCAAACCCAAAGGCGGCGATGTAGTTGCTGAAGAGCTCGACGAGGTCGGTTATCAGCATAAACATTTGGGCGGCGCGGCGTCCCGCCTCAAAAAAGAGTTAAAGGACGCCGGGGTTGAGGAAGATGTCCGGGTTACTATTTTGGGGCATTTGCAGCGCGGCGGAACCCCAAACGCCTACGACCGTATTCTGGCCACTCAGTTTGGCGTAAAGGCTTTTGAGTTGGTTCTTGAACAGGATTACGGGAAGATGGTGGCCTACAAACATCCCAATATCGTCGGCCTGCCGATAAAAGAAGTGATTGCCACATACAACACCATCACTCTGGACGATCAACTGTTAAAAACCGCCCGGGGCATCGGGATAAATTTGGGAGATTAATTCTCGGTCGAAGGGAACATATAGCGGCTTCGATCCCGACAAGTCGGGACAGGCGAAGCTCAGCCACCGTTCCTTGAGTTCGTTAAAGGGAACGTATGTCGGCTTCGACGGGCTCAGCCAACGATCCCTGAGCCTGTCGAAGGGATCGGTTGGTGGCTTCGACCCCGATGACTCGGGAAAGGCAAGGCTCAGCCTCCGAACCCTGAGCCTGCCGAAGGGTGAGCCTCCCTTCCCTGTGCATATTTATTCCGGCGGGCCATTAATTCAGTAATACATTCATCCGATTATCCATAATTTATGAATGCCGAACAAATCCTTCAGCAGCATTTTGCCCTTTCCTCATTCCGTCAGGGACAGAAAGAAATTATTGAGTCTATTCTGTCCGGTAATGACGCCCTGGTCATTATGCCCACAGGCAGCGGCAAATCGCTTTGCTATCAACTGCCGGCCTTAATGCTGGATGGGGTTACCCTGGTTATTTCGCCCCTCATCGCCCTGATGAAGGATCAGGTGGACGCGCTGATGGATTTGAAAATTGCCGCTACTTTTATTAACAGCACGCTATCGATGGAGGAAACCCAGCGGCGCGTTCAAGCCGTACGCAATGGCGAGTACAAATTACTGTATGTGGCGCCGGAACGTTTTTATTCGCGGCAATTCATGGCCCTCATCCATCAAATTAATATTTCCCTGTTAGCGGTTGACGAAGCCCATTGTATCTCGCAATGGGGACACGATTTCCGTCCATCCTATTTAAAGCTCAAATCCATTCGCGAAGCGATTGGAAACCCGCCGGTGGTTGCCCTTACGGCCACCGCCACCCGCGAAGTACGCGAAGATATTCTGAAACAGTTGGGATTGGATGCAGCGCAGGTGTTTATTACCGGCTTCGACCGCCCCAATCTCAAATATTTTGCCGTTGAACTGGAAGAAGAGGAAAAGCGCAGCGAAATTATACGCATCCTGTCCGCGATAAAAGGCTCCGGCATTGTTTACGTTTCCACCAAAAAAGCGGTGGAAGAGGTGAGCGCCCTGTTGAACGCCAGCGATCTGCCGGCCATCGGCTACCACGGCGGGATGCAGAAACCGGAGCGGGATGAAGCGCAGAACCGCTGGTTGAGCGGCGCCGTGCCCATTGTTGTAGCCACCAACGCCTTTGGCATGGGCATCGATAAAGCCGATGTACGGTTTGTTCTGCATTACAATATGCCGGGGTCTATGGAAGCCTACTACCAGGAAGCCGGACGCGCCGGACGGGACGGGCTTACCTCGTACTGTATTCTGTTTTACAACTACCGCGACCGCAAAATTCAGGAATTCTTCATTGAAAATAATTATCCGCCCGAGCCGGTTCTGGAAGATATTTACAACTTCCTGTTCAGTCTGAACCGCGAAGAAATTTTTCTCACCTATCGGGAAATCGGCGAGGCCTGCGGCGTAAACGAAATGCTGACCGCCTCGGCCGTTAAACTTTTTGAACAAAACAATATACTGCAAAGGATGAACCGGCAAACGGTCACCTTTCAGGCCGTTGTGCTGCAGGAAGCGGAAAAAGCCCGGAGCGCGGTAAAACGGGCCCCTCGTCAATCGGCGCTAATGGACTGGCTGATCCGACACGATGGCGAAAACATTCCTCTGGATGAAACCCTTCAGGCTGTGGAAATGACACAGGAACAATTCAATCGGACCATACGAGAGTTGATCCAAAAGGATTTGATCCTCTATACGCCGCCGTTTCGCGGCCGCGGCATATTGATTACCTCCAAAAAAGTGGACTGGAATAAAATTCCGATCGATTTTAAGGCCTATCAAAAGAGAATGGAACGCCAGTACGACCGCCTGCAGGAAATGGAAGACTACGTTCAAAACCACCGCTGCCGGCGCAAAAACATATTGGAGTATTTCGGGGAAAAATACCACGAGGAAAACTGCAAGGCCTGCGATGTGTGCCTCGACTGGCAGCCCGCTGTTCGGCGGACGGAAAAACCCACTGCCCGGGATTTTACAGGCGTTATTCTGGATTGCGTACTCAGCCTGGACGGTCGCTACGGTGTAACCACTATCGCCGGAATTTTGTCCGGACGCGAGGATGACGCTATGGTTAAACGAGGTTTGGATGAGCATAAATACTTCGGCCGGTACGGCCATCTACCCGAAGGCGCCATCATCCACAGTATTTACAAACTGATAGGCCGGGGATTTTTGGAAAAAAGTTCGGATGACTACCCCACCCTGAGCATCAGCCAGAAAGGGTTGAATTACCTGCTCTCGCCGTCGCCAAAGAAATCGAAACGTTCCGGGAAAAATTCGAAGCGCATAAAAAGGCGCCAACCCGTATCCGGGAATACTCCGGATGAAGAGGATGTTATCGTTCCTGCAGCTCATTTGGTTTTGCTGGAAAAATTAAAAATACTGCGCCGGGAATTATGCGGCGACAAACCGGCTTTTACCGTGTTCAGCAACCGCACCCTGGAAGAGATGGCCGCGCTGCTTCCGCAAAACGAAGAAGAGCTGCAACGCATCCGTGGTGTGGGTAAACGGAAACTCAAACAATACGGCCCGGATTTCTTACGCGTAATCAGGGAATTTAGAAAGGAATTAACTTAGTTTTATTATGAGTCTGAATACAATTAAAATTGTGCCATTTCAACGAATCTTGCTAACCTGGTTTCGTCATAACCAACGTTCTTTGCCCTGGCGCGGGCAAACCGACTGGTATCCGGTTTTTCTTTCGGAATTTCTTTTGCAGCAAACCCGGGTACAACAGGCTTTGCCCTATTACGAAAAATTCATTTCTGCCTATCCCGATATTACTGCACTGGCCGCAGCCGACGAAGATGATATCCTGGCTATGTGGACCGGCCTGGGCTATTACGCGCGGGCCCGCAATTTACTGAAAGCGGCGCGCCAAATTACCGGCCGGTTTAACGGTCATTTTCCCCATACATACAAAGAAGCGCTTTCTCTGCCGGGCATCGGCCCCTACACAGCCACCGCGGTTTTGTCCATCGCTTATAATCAACCTTATCCGGTCATTGACGGTAACGTGATTCGCGTACTCAGCAGAATATTTATGATTTCAGAAGATACGCGTTTAACGTCCACCCGCAAAACGATAGAACAACTGGCCAATCAGCTCATCGACAAGCAGCAGCCCGGTCATTTTAACGAGGCGCTCATGGAACTGGGGGCGATTATCTGCACACCCCGCCGGCCGAATTGTTCATCCTGTCCGGTTTATTCATTTTGCCGTGCCGGGCAAAGCAAACAGGCCGAATCATTTCCGGTTCGCTCACGTCCACCGGAAAAGCGTAAGCTGAACCATTTTGTTTTTTTGATTCGGCAGAACGGCGCAATTTTGCTGGCCCGGCGGCCGGCGACAGGTTTGTTAGCCGGTATGTGGGAATTCCCTTATGCCGCAACCGACAACCTGGACAGCGCACCGGCGGAACTGCCCGGTTTGTTGCAAAAAACCTATGGGATAAAGGGGAAATTCAGAAGTGTTTCCCCTGTTTTGCAGCACATATACAGCCACATCCGTTTACGCTACCGTGCCGTACTTATCGATGATGCGGCGGGTAAGTTCAAAAACAAATTTTACGATAAATTTGTTTGGAAGCCGCTGACCGAGATGGACAATCTACGGCTGCACACCGCCCATGCCAAAGCCTGGAACTGGCTGATCGAACAATAAGGAAGGAAGGCTTTTCTAAATATTTTTTCTTCACTTATGAGTCCACTCTAAAGAGGTGGTAGAAGTCATTCCGTCCCGCCCCGGCGGGATCGGCATCTATAACTTCAATAAAATCAATAGACCCTGAAACGAGCCTGTCCTGGCGTCAGGTCAGAGTTCAGGGTGACATTTTATTCGTAGTACCCTTTTTAGAGTGGACTCACTTATTAAAACAGCTAAAAATATTTTGCATAAAATCGCCGATAACTTTATATTTCGCTAATTAACGAATTGAAAGGCAATAATGAGAAACCTGATTAAAATTTTTAAAGCCCTTTCCGATCCCAACCGCTTACGCATCCTGAAAATGCTGGAAGTGCGGGCGCTTTGCGTTTGCGAAATTACCGACATACTGGGACTGGCCGCATCCACTGTTTCCAAACATCTGTCTATTTTACGCGATGCGGATCTTATTTTGGATCACAAAGAGGGTAAATGGGTGAATTATAGTCTGAACACCCGGAACGGGACTGAATATGTCGATCAGCTGCTGCCCTTGCTGCGCTCCTGGCTTCCGGACGACGAAACGGTACAGGCGGACAGAGCAAAGGTTGCGAAAGTGGATCGTAACTTGATCTGTTCAACAAATTGAACCGCTTTAATGCGATGAAAAATATTTATAATTTTCAGGATAGCTTACGTGAACTGGCGTGAAGAATTTAAACCCTTACTATGGATTTTGGCCGTTTTTCTTTTAGCCTATTTTATGCCGCTGGACAGTACGGTCTTTCGTCAGGCGGTTTTTTCCGCCCTTGATCTGCTGAACTGGTACGCCCGCGAACATGTGCTGCTCTGTCTGGTTCCGGCGTTTTTTATCGCCGGAGTGATCGCGGTATTTATCAGCCAGGCCACGGTGATCAGGTATTTTGGCAGCCAAGCCAAAAAATGGGTGGCGTACAGTGTGGCTTCGGTGTCCGGCGCGGTGCTGGCCGTATGTTCCTGCACCATTTTACCGTTGTTTGCCGGTATTTACAAACGCGGCGCAGGGATCGGCCCGGCAACGGCGTTTCTGTATTCCGGTCCGGCCGTAAATATACTGGCCATCATCTTAACCGCCCGCATTCTGGGTTGGGATCTGGGGCTGGCCCGCGTTATCGGCGCGGTGGCATTTGCCGTAATCATCGGATTGATTATGCAGCGTATTTATCGTAAGGAAGAGACCGATAGTCCGAGCGCCGATTTCACACTGCCGCAGGAGGACAGTCCGAGGCCGTTACGACACACCGTGTTTCATTTTTTCACACTGGTGTTCATTTTAATTTTTGCCACCTGGGGCAAACCGGATAGCGAACCGGGTGTATTGACTTTTCTTTACGCCAATAAATGGCTGTTCACTGCATTTTTCGGTCTGCTTCTGGCCTTCTCGCTGGTCTATATTTTAAAGTTGAATAAATGGCATGTCAGCCTGGCCGTTGCGGCGGTGGTGCTGGTTTATCTTCTTGTACCCGGCTCGCCGCTGATGGTGTTTGTGGCCGCGGTTATCGCTTTAACGGTTCTACTGACCTTCAGCCGGGGCGAAGGAGAAGAATGGCTGTCCGAAACATGGGGCTTCGCCAAACAGATACTGCCTTTACTGGCGGCCGGTGTGCTGGTGGCCGGGTTTTTACTGGGTTCCCCCGAGGGCGGCAGCGGGATCATCCCCAACGAATGGGTTTCCGGTCTGGTGGGCGGTAATTCGCTGGCGGCCAATTTTTTTGCCTCGTTTGTGGGGGCATTTATGTATTTTGCCACTCTGACGGAAATACCGATATTGCAGGGTCTGCTGTCCGCCGGTATGGGCAAAGGTCCGGCGCTGGCCCTGCTGCTGGCCGGTCCCGCGCTTTCCCTGCCTAATATGCTGGTGATTCGCGGCGTAATCGGGACACAAAAAACCGTGGTTTATGTGGGTCTGGTCATCGCAATGTCCACCATAAGCGGTTTTATTTTCGGTTTCTTTTTTTAGCCGGAATTATTTCTGCGCTCCTTGTGAAAAGGCGGGAAACCAAGAAGGTTGGCGCTCAGATGAAATGCGAAACAAACATTAAATTAACAAGGACTACAGCATGCGTATATTAATATTATGTACAGGCAATTCCTGCCGCAGTCAGATGGCGGAGGGGTTCCTCAAATCGTTTGACCGCAGTTTGGAAGTGTATTCCGCCGGCACTGCGCCGTCGGAACGGGTTCATCCCAAGGCGGTGCAGGTTATGCGGGAGGAAGGCATCGATCTTTCCGCCAATTATCCTAAAAATGTGGATTGTTTTATTGATGAGCCCTTTGATTTTGTAATTACCGTTTGCGATCATGCCAGGGAAACCTGCCCTGTTTTTGCCGGTCAGGTAAAAACCCGCCTGCATATCGGTTTCGACGATCCGGCCGAAGCCACCGGCAGCGAAGAAGAGGTTTTGGCCGTATTCCGCCGCGTGCGAGATGAAATCAAACGTGATTTCCGTAAATTTTATGAGGAGTATGTGCGATGATACACATTCAGGTTGTGGGCAGCGGCTGCCCCAATTGCAACAAGCTGGAAGCCCTGTGCAAAGAGGTTGTAAACGAACTGCGGTTGGATGCGCAAATAGAAAAGGTTATCGATATCAACCGTTTTGCCGAGTTGGGGGTGTACATTACCCCCGGTTTGCTCATCAACGGTCAGCTCAAAAGCGCCGGTAAAATACCGGTAAAAGCTACGCTGGCCCACTGGCTGGAGGATAGCGCAAAACAATGATTATTCCCGCGGCCCCATCATACACAGTTCCACAATATCCTCCAGTCTGGCCTCGGCCAGGGCTATGTGGGTATCTGCAGCACCGTAATAAAGTTTGATCGTGTTATCCTCTTCCAATATCAATCCGCAGGGAAAAACCACGTTGGGCACATCGCCGGTACGTTCGTAGCTCTCTTCCGGACCGAAAATAAAATGCGGCGTGTGGGCGATAACTTTTTTGGGATTGTCCAATTCCAGCAGCATGGCACCGATACGGTACAGGTTGCCTGCCGGAGTGGATCGCACGCCGTGATAAAACACCAGCCAGCCCGACCCGGTTTTAAGCGGCGGGGTGGATACGCCTAATTTAAATCCGCCCCAGCCCGGCTCCGCCGCCAGCAGAACGCGCGCCCGACCCCAGTGAATCAAATCCGGCGACTCTTTGATCCAGATATCTCCCCGTTTGCCGCCAAAACCGCCCGGGCGGTCGATCAGGACAAACTTGCTGTTTATTTTTTCCGGGAAGAGCACTACATCTTTGTTATCCACTTCGGTAATTAAAGCGATGCGTTCAAATTGTTCGAAATCCGTCGTTTTGCCGATGGCCGCCCGCGGGCCGTACGGGCCGTAGGCCGTATAGGTGATGTAGAATTCCTCATTCATCCGGGTAATGCGCGGGTCTTCCACGCCATAGCGTTCGTACACTTCCGTTTCCGGATCATCGGTAGGACAAATCCATGGTTTTTCTTCCACCTCAAAATGATAGCCGTCATCGGACCAGGCTTTGGTTAAATGGCTGTGCCCGCGCAGATCTTCAATACGCAAGAGCAGCAGATATTTGTCGTTGTATTTCGTAGCAGCCGCATTAAAAACGGTATTGCAAGCATACGGAACACTGTCCCTGCTTAAAATCGGATTCTTTTCATAACGGATAAAAGGATGCAATTGATGCTGTTTCATGATCGCTCCTTTTATATTCAAAGGTAGTGTTAACATAATTTTTTGATTATTTAATTTCATTCGCCAATGGTGTCCGGTTAAATTATCGATGGATCTCACAACTCGTATTTGGAACACTTAAAAAACCTGTTGACCCTCCCCAGCCCCGACAGGTCGGGAAGCCACCTTCCCTGATTCAACAGGGAAGGACACCGCTTTTACTCCACCCAAATCGTTCTCGATTCTAAAATCGGTTTGTCCATTAACTGCCGGTAGATAGCGAGATGTTTTTGGGCGGTGCCCGACCAGCCGATGTGTTCTTTTACGTACTTGCGGGCGTTGGTTGACAAAGCCTGCGCCAACCGGGAATCGCTGAGCACTTTAACAATATTTGCAACAAATTCATCGTCGTTTTCGCAAACGAAACCGGCGCCGGAACGCTGCATAATGCGCTTCATAGCCCCACTGTCGCTGGCCACAATGGGACGGCCAAAAGCCAGACTATGGGCCAGAATGCCGCTTTGGGAGTTAATTTTGTAGGGTAAAACCACTACGTCCGCTGCCGAAAGTATGGTGTCAAAAACATCCTGTTTTAACTGCCCGCGAATCAAATAAATATGATCCTTCACCGGCGAATGTTCGATACGATTAAACAATTGGGTACGGTATTCCAAATGTTCGTTACCGCGAATTTTCCCGGCCAGCACTAAAACGGCCTCCGGATATTTGGCTAAAATTTGCGGAAACAAATCGATAATAAGCTCAAAATTTTTACTGGGTCGGAAATAACCGATCATCAAAATAATCTTTTTATCACGCGGCAGATTGAGCTTTTCTCTGGCCCTGGCCACCGGTTCCACCTCGCGGGCGCCATGCTCGATCACATGGATTTTATGTCCCGCTTCAATTGGAGACAACTTTAACAATGTATCTTTTTGATAATCTTCATGAACGATAATTGTATTGGAATGCAGTAGGATGGATTCCAGCAGCAGGCGATGGGTTTCATCCGGATTTTTATATACAGTGTGTAATGTGGTTACCACCGGTGTTCCGGATAACCGAAACTGCAGGATTAACGGGACGACGGCAACACCGTGATATTTACCGAACAGACCGAATTCATGTTGAATATGCACCACATCCGGAGTAAATCGGATCATAGCGGAGAAAGCCTTATGGGCCAGATCACCGTCATCATAGTCGAAACTGGGAAAAACCTGTTTACCCGCACCGCCCACATGCGAAACAATATAAACATCATTTTGCAACCGGCGCAGGGCCTCTGTGAGATATTGCGTGTAGGTGGCGATACCGCATTCAATCGGCGGATAAGAAGAAATCATACCAATGCGCATCATTCCCTCCCATCATAACCAGTATGAATGTCAATCTCTACCTTTATATGATGTTGAGAAATGCCAAAAGTGGACAAAATAATATACGCACTAAGTTAAAAATCGATCCGTCACCAGAGTGAAAATCGCTTATCCCGGCAAAGCGGGCACGCGATGATGAAACGTTCATCACACGTGTTATCCGTATCGGCCATGTCTTACAACACTTCCTTGGCTCTTTGGTAACCGTAGTCGATCATCTCATCGGCGCGGTCAAATTCCAATGTACCGCAGATGTTGCGCGGAATGTCAATTAAAATATCGGGCGGATAAGCGGCCAGCTTTTGCCGGGCGATTGTTCCCTGCATGGCGTCCAGCGACTGGTTGATAATGTCGTACATATCCAGTTTAATTTGCGGTTTTTGCCTGGGCTCGTCCTGCAAATTTTCAATGAATCCTTTTATGGTTTTTTGGATGAAAGAGAGAGGCGAGTCATCATCCTGTATTTTTTCTTCCTTTCGCTCATAGGCTTCATCCGGCTGGGCGCCCAAATTAACGGCAATAGTCAAATCGGTGTTATCTTTAAAAGTAGGTGCAATGGGTACGGGATTTAATATACCGCCGTCCAGCAGTTCTTCTCCGTTTAATTCAAAAGGTGTAAAAAAGAGCGGGATAGCTATGGAAGCGCGGATGGCGTCAAAAAGGGGTCCTTTACTTAGCCAGACTTCCTTTCCGTTAACGATATTGGAAGCCACGGCCGTAAAAGGAATGGGCAGGTCCTCAATTAATCGATCGCCGATGAGTTCACGTAATGTCCCGATAATTTTATCCCCTTTCACGAAACCGCCCCCGACTAAGGATATATCCAGCAAACGTAAAATGTCCAGTTTGGTGATTCCCCGTACCCAGGCGGTGTATTCCTTCAGTTTGCCCGCCGCGTAAATACCGCCTACCAACGCGCCCATGGATGATCCGGCCACAGAGGTGATTTGATAACCGTTTTCTTCCAGATACCGAATAATGCCTATATGGGTGAGTCCGCGGGCCCCGCCGCTGCCCAATACCAGAGAAACTGTGGTTTTCTTTTCTGTCATTTTGTTCCCTTCTTGCCAAAATATCGGAAATAAGTGCCCGTCCTGAACCGCGCTATGAATTTGTTGCAAAAAAAGCCGTCCGAAATGAATCGAACGGCTTTAAGTTATACTTTTCCCCTCATATTTACAAGCGAGGGGTAAAATAGTAATTGGTTATTAAAAAAGTCGCCATTTATTTGACCAGATTGATCCGAATGGCGTTTCTGATATTGTTCCCGATTTGCAGTTGCACAATGTACATACCGCTGGACAACCGGCCGCCCCAGAAGTTGAGCGCATCAAACAGTACCTCATGCCAGCCGGAGGTCAAATGGGATATGTCGATAACAGCCACCAACTGCCCAAGAATGTTATATATTTTAATCAGTTTAACCGCATGATCTGCCTCGGGCGATATGTAAACGCGGATGCGGGTAAGCGGATTGAACGGATTGGGATAATTTCCGGCAAGGAATGAACTTTGCGGCTTCAACTGAGGCAGCGTACGGTCTATGGGGGTTGCCTCGTTCTCATAGTCCGCAATAAAGGCCGTGTACCGGCAACGGATATTGTAGGTAAGGCTTAAATCGATTAAGCGCGCTTTCAGCTCATCGGTTTCCCCGTAAATTTCGATTTCCCTTTCCAGCGCATCAATCATTTCTTTGGCCCATAAAGATTCGGCGAATTTGTACGGATTGGTGCTGTCGCTGAACTCCAACCTGAAATCATACACTACCGGTCCCCGGGCCGAATATCCGGCTATACTCAGCGCCGATTCACCGCTTTCGGCATAACGCCCGGCGGTAAAAAGATAGGAACCGGCGTAAACATTGGGAATTTTTTCCGGAATGAGCTGTGAAAGATCGGCCTTACCGTATTCCAGGCGCACATCATCCAAAACCGGTTGACTGATTTGTTCGAATACCCGAACCATTTTCTGCCTGATGTACTCGGTTCCTTGAACGTAGGTTACAAATCCGTAATTCAGCGCCGCCGTCATTTCCAGGCGGGCCAATCCGCCCGATGTCCCGATACTAATCGGAAAAATACCGCTGCGATAGGTGTTTTGGCTTTCAATCTGGCGCGGATCGATGGAGGTTGTCCCTCCGGAAAACACTAAAATGGCATTGCTGTAAGAGGCATCCGTTATCTGATCCAGAGCTGTTTGCAAAGCGTTCCCTAAATCCGAACCGTATCCGATCGACACGGCATCCAGAAAATCTTCAGCCTGTTGGATATTTTCCGGGCTGGCCTGTACCGGCGCCTCTTTCCAGGCGGTGGTTTGATGATCGAACAAGAGGATATTAAACTGATCGCGGTCACCCAGCATATTCAGAATATCTTTTATGGCGATGATGCTCTGTTCCAGCTTATAGCCATACATATCACTGGCAGTAGACAAGAGACATAGCACGCGCCGGGGAAGCACGCTATCGGCGGGCGCCTCATTTTGCGGCCGGACAAACAGAGCAAAATGTCCGTCTGTGCTATCATTGTTGACCGAATAGAAATCCACGCCCAACTCATCCTGCGTTAACTGACAGGTGAACACCAGATCGCGGTTTACATAGGCTTTCGGTTGTTCCATCTCTATCTTCAAAGAACGACCATCATTATTGATCACCCGATAATCCGGATGCGTAGGTATATCAAACTCAAGAATATCCGAATTGGATGTTACGCTAAAGGTGAACTGTAAATGATCGAGCGGATAGGTTACAAATTTTTCCGTATTCAGCGGATACGTATAGGTCAGCTTACCCTGGTAATAATCACAAAGACTTATATAGCGCAGGCGTACCTTTTGTATTTGCCCCGCTTTAATATTTTTCAGGAAAATTTTAATCCCGTTGCGACCGATATAGCTGTTCACTTCCGCGGCGATGCCTCCCTCGCCCGTGCCGGGATTGACCGCCTGTTCCTTTACCTTGAGGACTGCTCTGTACACTTTTCCTTCATACCAATAAACAAAATCCGTGGCCCGGGCGTCGGGCGGCAAGGGAAAAGAATACACGGCGTCGGTGGTGTCGTTGCTTTCGTTGACAAACTCCTGATATACATAGGTTTCGGCTACCAGGCCGTTTATGTTCACGGTTACATGGGTCATCCTATTGCGCAGCAATTCTTTGGGATAGTTATCCTCATTGGGCAGCATTAAGCCATCCGCCAATAGCTGAGCGCAAAATGATAGAATCCAAATAACCGGTATGATATAAAATTTTTTCATGACGATTCTTCTCCTCTTATTTCAAATAGAGAATACGGGCGGTCCGGTTAACTATCTCACCCGTTGTATCCTTCAGGGAAAGTCGGACAATATAAAAACCGGAGCTGACCTGCTGCCCCTGCTGATTGCGTGCGTCCCAGCTTATTTTTGTCTTTTGCGAAGGATCAAAAGTAAATTTTTTGAGCCGCTGCCCCAGCATATTATAAATATCGATTTGCCCTTCGATATATTTTCCCGGCCGGATACTTAAGATAATACGCGGGTTAAACGGATTGGGGTAACAGCTCAACAGCGGTTCCTCCGCCTCGGACCGGGACGAGGCTGAATAATCCAGAGTCAACCGGCCGCCCAGTCCTTCATAACGTATATCAAGATCGATTGTATTGGAATTTGTTCCTGTATTCGGTGAAGTATAGGACAGCAAATAGCCAACAGCGCTATTCAAGCGCGAAATATCCAGCAGAATATCACGGAAATTGCCGTCAATATCATAAAAATCGCCGTTGGTGGCTTGTATAATCGGGTCATAATAATATGATTTATAGTCTGTGTTGCCGATAGAGTGTACGGTGATGCCGTTTAAAAGTAAGGCGTCGATAATCTGCTGTTTGGTGCTCGAAGTTACATTGTCGTTTTCGTGATAATTGGCGTCGGTAATCCATATAGCAATTCGCTTGGCGTTGGCTCGGAAAGGAAACTTTGTCGTTTCCAGCAATGCGTCCAGCGAATTCTCCGGCGTATCGCCGCCGCCATGGGCGCGCTGTTCCGCTACCCGATCCTGAAATTCCTGCGCATCCGTTGTGAAGGGATATACATTCTCTATGGTATCTAAAAAAGTAACCATCCCCAGACGGTAATCAACGCCGCGTTCGGCCAGGCTGTCGGTAAATTCGATAATGTTATTTTTTACGGCATTAATTTCGTCGCTCATACTGCCGGTTACATCAAGTACAAACACAATGTCTGTCGTCGATGCGCCGCCGGTGGTGTCTTTACCGAAGTTAAATTCCCCGATACGCTCGCTATTTTCATACAGGAAAATATTTTCTCTGCTCAAGTCGCGAATCAGGTACTCGCCCGCTTTGTGTTGTACATTGAAGCGAATACTCACCTTCGGAAAATCTTCCACGATCAACGAATCGAGCAGAACCACCAAACCCGTGTCCGAAACAGGCGTAGCAGGCATAAAAACCATCCGGCTTAACTCATCCAGCACCTGATCGTTTTCCATAAAACGGGCCGTTACTTCCACCACCTTGTCTTCATAAACCAGATTCGATCGCAAATCGGCTTTACGTGTTTTTTGGCCGTCCGGTTGTAGATTTACACCGTTTATATAAACCGGGGTTTCGAATCCGGCCGAAGCGCTCACTTCCACTTTCGCTTCCTGAATCTGATCCTGCCCGGTATTGGTAAGCTGGACATAGCTGCTTAGGCTGCGCGGAAAAAGACGGCCGTTATCCATCTGAAAAACGGTCGGCAAATCCCAGCGCATAAAGGCCGAAGATGAAAAATCCGGTTCACGCAGCGCAACAGTCAGTGATTCGCTGCGGGTTTGCCCGGGCGCTGTACTTTCCTGCGCCCAGTATATTTTGAGCAGCAAATCATACAGTTTTTTTATGTCGTTCTGCTGATAAGCCGGTCTAATATCATTATAGAAGACCGGCCAGTTGCCCAGTATGATGGTATCGGGCAGCTCTTCGCTAAAGTTGATATCCATGCCCAGCCCTTTTCCGCTCCGGTCGCGTTCCCACAGCGTAAGCGGTAAACCGGCGGGCCAGGCCGTAATCAGTTTTTCCTCCGATAAAAAGGTCTCGTCCAGCCATACCCGACCGTCGCCCCATTGTCCCAGCGCGGGATCAAAGAAAAGCCCCAGACCGTAACGGTGCGTTACGCTGTCCGTATTGGTAACGGATAGATTAATTTGTACGGTTCCCTCTTCTTCCTGCGGATTCAAAATGAGCGAAAAGCGGAAAATAAGCCGTCCTGGCAACAGCGATTCCATATAGAGCGTATCGCCGCTGGCATGGGGTAAATTCTCCACCGCATCGTTGATAATGTCTTCGGTTTTGTACCAAACACCATCGACCGAAAATACGGGATAAGATGTTTTGGCATAGGGATGGCCGAAGGTGAGGCCACATCGATCATCCAGCATTTGATCCGTAAGTCCGTGGGTGGTACCCAGCGTAAAATAACCGCCAAAAATCAGAGTCGCAGATAGCCACTCGTTTTCGGCCATTTTGGATTCGTTCGGGCCGATATCGCCGCTGACTTTGCTTAGCCGAAGATCCGAGGGTAAATCGTAGCGGGATTTATCCGGCAGACCGGCCCACAACGCTCCACACAGAATAAGTGTGAACAGAATACTTTGTTTCATCTTTCCTCCGATACGAGCAATACCATGATTTATATTTTACCGCACAAGAACCATTTTGCGGGTTTGAACAAACGATTCGGTTTTGAGCATATAGTAGTAAACGCCGCTGGGTACGCGATTGCCGCGCATGTCTGTGCCGTCCCAGCGCACTTTATGGATGCCGGGGCCCTGTTTTTCATCCACCAGCACTTTGACCAAACGCCCCAGCGCATCATAGATTTTAATAATCACATGAAAAACGCTTTGACTCTGCGGCAATTGATATTTGATTTCGGTGGATGGGTTAAACGGATTGGGATAATTTTGATACAACACGAACTGATTGGGATTATGCGTCTCTTCTTCTTCAATGGGCGTACTGTCGTCATCGGGATCGGAATAAAAGGCTGTGTACGGCGTGAGAATCTGAAAACGTAAGCTCAGCTCGATAATCTGATCAACCAACTCATCGGTTTCACCATAGATTTCAATCAAATCCATCAGATGATTAATTTTGGCTCTGGCCCACAATCGGGGAATAAAACGGTGCCCGCCCAAGGTATCGCTAAAGGTTACCATTTGGGTTTCTTCAAACTGCTCGGAACGCATATCGCCTTTTAACGTAACCGGAAAAGTGCCGGCGTTGTCGTACAAACCCATGTACAACAACTGGGTACCCCAAAACAGATCGTTTATCTGCTTGGGATAACGATCCCAGGTGTCCAACCCGCCAAAATCGATACGCACATTGCGCAAAACCGGTTTGGATATGCGTTGGAAATGCTTATTGACCACCAGCGCGATACTGTCGTCCGCGGCGATATACTGGTCGTAACCATGGTTTTGTTCCGAAAGCCGGTACAACAGGGCGCGGCTGATATCTTCCCCCACTCCAAAAGAAAAAATACGCACCTCGCTGGTGTTCAGTTTTTGCACGTGCGCCAGAATGGAGTCCTGATTGGTTTCCCCCCAGGTCGGTTTACCGTCGGTAAGAAATATGAGATTATTGGAAGAGGTATCACGGTAGCTGAGTGATAATGAGGTTTTCAATCCTTCATCGATGTTGGTCATACCCAATGCGTACATCTGATAGACAAAATCCTTGGCATCGTTTATATTGTTTTCATTGGCTTTCACAAAATCATCGCGGAATTTTTCCACAAAGGTACCAAAGGTAATAATATTAAAGCGGTCATCGGCATTAAGCAAATCCAGAAAATTGTATAAGGCCTCTTTGACCTGCTCTATCCGTTCCCCATCCATGCTGGATGAAACATCCGCCGTAAACACAATGTCTTTGGGGATAACCTCATTGCCTTCCACGGTATCCGGCGGAGTGATCCACATGGCGTAAAAACGGTCTGTCCCGAAGGAATCGGCCGGTTCGGGTACATAGGTTAAAACCCGCATATCCACATTATCCATAACGGTTTCGAATTCGACAATCAAATCCCGATCGGGATAAAAATTCTCATCTCCAAAAAAGAGATGATAGTGGTTATATGCCACTTTTTCGATCCGCGTTGCGGTTGAATTTTGATGGGACGGGGATGAAAAGCTTTTGTAACCGGTTTGTGTTCGGGCATCCAGATCGAGCGAAACGCTCTGCAACGGTTGGGGGGAAAGTTCAAGGGTGTTGAGTAAAAAAGTATAACTTACTTTTCCCATATCGTAAGTCAGCGGTTCGGCATAGGTGATTTCCGTGCGCACTTCCGTTTTAGCATTCACCGGTACGATACTCAGCCGGAACAGATTATCGCCCAGATATTCCAGCAGGGCCGGGTCCAGCCATTGACGCAGTCGTCGGTTGTAATCATTTACCGCCTCCTGCCGTTCCCGTATTTCGGCCACATAACGTTTGCCATTGGCCCAATAAATCAGCTCGGTGATCATGGCGTTTTCCGGTAACGGAAAAATATAAATGGTTTCCACCGAGGTGTTCATTTCGTTATAAAATATCTGATCCACATGGGTAACGGCAACCTGATCCTGTATTTCCACATCCACATTTACCGTTTTGATCCACATTTTCTGATATTCCTGATCGCTGCCCCGCGGTCGTGAGAACAGGGCGCCAATGGCAAACAGACTGTTTGTAACGGAAAGCAAAAGAACGAGGCATACAAACGTAACAAAGGAGGGAAGCGTCTTCATTTTGAGCTCCTTTACGATTTGATGTGCTGATGTATTTATATATGAAAAAAAAATCTTTATCGGTATGAAGAATACAGCTTCTAAAAATCAAAATACCGGCCTGCGCATTCAAAATGCCGATTTATGCGCCGCGTGGCAATACTGGTACATGCGCTTGTTGTATGGCGCTAACGTATTAACAACATTGACTTGGTTAAAATAGTTTCACCTACCACCAACCTATAAAGATAAATACCGCTAGATAGACCATATCCATCAAAATTGACTCTGTGATAACCTCTTGTTTTATAACCATGCTCAAGAATACGAATTTTTCTGCCAATAATATCATATATAGATAAGTTGACATTCCCAGATTCTGGAATAAAATACTTAATTGTTGTTGATGGATTAAAAGGGTTGGGATAGTTTTGTTCTAGCCTAAAAGTCAATGGATTATTTATTTCATTTCTCAAAGAAGTCCATTTAGGATTGTAAGGTGATTTAGATATCCATAGATCTTTTTTATTATTAGAATTTTTTATCCAAATAATTGAGATATAAGTGCTATCATTTTTAAATAAATAGGCTAGCTTTGCTCCGTAATCATCGTATATAGAATTAGAAATATTTATAAGCGAATCCTTTTTACCATATTCTATTATATTTATAAATATTTCCCTGTTATCCAAGGAGTCTGTATCGAAAACAATGAAATATGGTGTATAGTCTTCCTGTGATTTAGTAGGTACCGCATAACTATAAACAGTAGAATTTTTATAATCACATGAAGCATTTGTAGTTGTATCCATATTTTCATATAATGAAAATGAATAAACAATTCTCCAATTTGTTTCATCAAAGTTTTGAAATGAGACTTCACCAAGTAAACCAAAATTTGGGTTCACATTGTGACCATGTCTGGATAATTGACTTATTTTCCATTTTGTAGAGTAATATTTATTTAAATCTGCCATATATATTTGCTTGGCTGTGGAAATTCCCTTCTCATACATAAGTTTTGACTGCTCAAGACCATCATTTTTTATAAGAACTGGTGAAGAGCAAAGAATACTGTCAACACATTCGGTCTCTCCTAAATAAGGGTAGAATTCTTTTACATAAATACTCCCATTTTGAACCCAAGAAATTCTATGCATGTTCATTGAAATTTGCGGATCGTTATTTAAAGAGTCGGCAATTATGTTAATAGCGCCAAGAGAATCACTATGAAAATCTTGATATAAAATTTGCCAACCAGTATCAGTTTGTTTCTGCCATGCAAGTCTTATACCTGAATCAGATCGTTTAAAGGCAATCTGAGGATTAGATTTAACTGTAGAGTCGCTATCAATGATTATATTTTTACTTGTAGAATCATTAATATTATTTAAATAAACTGAATATCTGTCTTCAAATTCATTTATCCAAATTAGATATGTAGGAATTCCTTCATAATAATTTCCATCATAAGTTGATAAAACTTCAAAATCATAATTATTACCATTTAAAGTGATTAAAGGTGAAGATGTAAAATTTTGTGCTTTAACACCATAAAAGAGCAGAATCAATACTATAATTGAACGAGATAGACAGTATTTCATACTTATTTCCAAGAAAAATTAAGCCATTCGACAACCAGATATTCAGCAAAAACTATTCCAAAATAGCCGGAGAGTTTTAAATGGCGTCTATTTGCGGTGTTTTTGAAAAAGAGTGTGTTTTAATCGCGCATATTTTGCGCTTGGGAGAGCAAAATATGCATCAGAGGATTCGGCTCTCAACTTCAGCGCATCAAAATCATTTTACGGCTTTGGACTTGCCGGTTTACTTTCAACTTGTATAGATAGACACCGCCGGCTAAACCTTTTCCGTCAAACAGAACATGGTACGTTCCGGCCGTTTGCCCCTCGTTTACCAGCGTTGTTAGTTTTTGTCCCAACAGGTTATAAACAGCCAGTTCCACATTACCGGCAACCGATAGTTGATAACGGATAGCCGTTGCCGGGTTGAACGGATTGGGATAATTTTGAAACAAAATGAAATTTTCCGGAGGCAGGTCAGCAGAGTATCCATCGGCTATTATATCCAGAACGTAGCGGCGGCGCAATTCGTCCCACAATTCCTGGCGGGCGCCGTCATAGCCCAGCGCCCACATACCCACGCCGCGATAGTTTTTAGACTCGGCCAAATCATATTTTAAGCCCAGGCTGGAATCGGTATCGAACCAAACCTGATACCAGGCGCCGCTTTTGCTGTAGGCGTACCAGGGCGTTTGGCTTTTGGCGTCCCAGCGCAGGCCGTAGTTTAACGCTTCGGACATAGCCGAAGAAAAGCGCGGATGATTGATGTATTCGATAATGGTCGAATAGGCGCTGCCGGTTTGCGTTTTCCATCGGTTGCCGTAGTACGGCACGCCCAATATCAGTTTTTCCGGATGGTTTTTGGTGACTGGGGCATATTGCACATTAACCGTATTACTAATGTTATAACTACCCCCCGTTAATGGGGCGTTAGCGCCTGTTTGGCTGTTCCAGCTGCCGGCAAAGGCGTAGCCCATGATAAAAATATAATCGCAGGAAGCGGCCAGCCCGGCCAAATCCCAGCCGCCCCAGTTGACCGCAGGCCCGGCAAAAGAGACTTCCGCACCGGGCAGATTGGTATGCACATAGTCGGTCAATTCGCTCATAAAATCGTTCAACAGGCTGCCGCGGTCGGCTGTGTACAACCCTTCAAAATCGATATTCACGCCGTCCAGTTTGAAGTTTGCTATTTTGCTTTTCACGTTCCGAAAAAAGGCATTTTTAACGGTAGTATCGGTGAGGATGGTGTGGATTTCATCTTTATCAAAATTGACTGCCGTCATAATCACCCGCACCCCCTTGTCATGAGCCGCATTAATCACATCGGTCCAGGGCCAATACGACGGATTGCCGATGCTGCCCGAAGCGCTAACGTTAAAATCAAAAGCGGCAATATGCGAGAGCAGATCGTATTTGAGCGTTGAGCGGGCGTCATAATATTCCCAATCGGGCAAATACCCAAACACCGTGCGGGTCAGCGTCTGCGTTTTGGACAGCGACAAAGGCCGAATATCCGCCCCGGAAGCATCGAACAACGAGGGCGCTTTGGCAATGTGGCGATGTTCCTGCCATTGTTGTTGATGGATGGATACGGGCTCATCCTGCGCAGATAAAGAAGAAAAAAATGCTATAAGCATAAATTGAGCAATCAGAAACTTATCTAACATCATTGCTGTCCAAAATAATTTATTATGATAAAAACAAGCGTTGTTTTATAAGGAGTTACAACAACAATTATCTTCATTGTTAAATCTACTCATCCGCCAACTCTCCCCCTTGGTCCCCCTCTCTTTTCGAGAGGCTGTTGCAGGGGTTGGTTGTTAGGGTGATAGAACAGCGTATATTGACTTATTTTGTTTTTTGAAAAATTGGGTCATAAAAATAGCCCAAACGGTC
>DRQG01000064.1 GCA_011369465.1 Caldithrix abyssi | reverse complement strand
TCGATAAGCTGTGGATGCGAACGGTCATATTCGCTTCCGATGGTTAATCCGTTGCTGATGGAATAATAGGCTTCGATCTTTTTTGCCGCCCATAGATGCGCTGCCGTTTCCAGCACCCAGGCTTCATTGGGATCGGCAATGAGGTAACTGTTGTGATAGACCATTTTTTCCTGGTAACCGCAAATTCCACCCTGGCCGTAATCGGACAAAAGCTGCACGATGGTTTCCAGGGCCTGTTGTGCCGTTCCCGCTCGTTCAAGGGCCAAACGCAGCATATCCATTCCGGTCAGGCCGCCTTTTTTGGCATAGGGCATTTTGGTAAACACCGCCTCGTTGCCGATAACCACACCTTTTTCATTCGCGCCCATTTCCGCTCCCCACATCCAAAACGGCCGGCTGATCAATACGGCAAGGGTTTCCTTCACCTGTGGAATTTCCACGTACGTACACCTAACCAAGGCGCCGGCCTCGTACGTGCGCCCGGGATGAAATTCCAGGCTTTGCGCTTCGTTCGGTTCGCGGTCGCTGTTTTTACCGAAAATAAGCGATCCGTCCTTGGTAACAGAAGGCAGGGCTACGAAAGTATCGCACATAAGCACTCCGATTTTATCCGGTTTTTAATATTATTATAAATGAAGGAATAAAACAAGATATTATTCAACATCCAATGTATCCGCCCTTCTGCGAAAAGAAAAATTCCGTCATTGTTGCCGGCATCTTTAACATCAAATTCGTTCCAAAAGATAAAAACTCTTGAAATACTTCATTTCTTTGCGCAAATTAAATCAGCTTGAATACCTGAAACCGGATTTCCAATGAAACATATCATCGATCAGCTTGATACATCAATTAATACATTCTTCGACCGTTTGCAGAAGGTTTGGGAAGGATCGCTCAGTCGGGCGGTGATTGGTTACCTGCTGGTTTTCACCTTTGTTCTTTCTCTGCTGGTCATTGAGCTTAACCGTATCGGGTTATTGCCTCGGCCTTTATCTTCTTTAATTCCGACCAATCACTTCTATTCTATCAGTCTGGTCTTTTCCCTGTTGTTGATTATCGAAGTGATCAGCCTGGTGTTCAGTCTGGTGCATTCCGTGGCCAATTCGGTTGGCAAGCAAATGGAAATTCTTTCTCTTATTTTGCTTCGCCAATCTTTTAAGGAATTTATCTACTTTTCGGAACCCATCCACTGGGAAGGTTTGAATGAACCGGTTTATCATATCTTGTCCGACGCCGTTGGCGGCCTGTTGATTTTTATTGTACTGGGTTTTTATTACCGCCTGCAGCATCATGTATCCATTGCAAGGGATGAAGAAGACAAACGGCGATTCATAACAGCAAAAAAACTGGTAGCGCTGCTCTTGTTAGGCACGTTTACCCTGGTGGGTATTTTGGCCTTGTACGAATCCCTTGCCGGTTCCTACCGCATTGAGTTTTTCCCTGTATTTTATACGATTTTAATTTTCTCGGATATTTTGATTGTGTTAATTTCTATGCGATATAGCGCCCGATACTGCATACTGTTTCGTAATTCCGGATTCGCCCTGACCACCGTAGTTATCCGTTTGGCCCTTACGGCGCCGGCTTATGTAAACGTAGTACTGGGTTTAGCCGCGGCATTATTTGCCTTAAGCCTCACCATGGCCTATAATACGTTTGTACCTGTGCTGGAAAAAAAGGGAAAATGAGCATGTTTAAAGAACTGAACGCTGCGTGTACAAAACTACTTGCGGAATTTGAAATCAATGCCGAACGTATGAAGGATCTGATCTACCCGCTCTCAGACCGGCAAGTCAACTGGCGGCCGGAATATGATAAATGGTCTGTATTGGACAACCTCCTGCATATCAATATAACCAATCAAAGTTATTTGGATAATATCCTTGGTAAATTGAATGTGTTGCATAAGGCGGAGAAACCGCTCATACAGGATGCGGAATGGTCTATTTTGGGACGCTTCTTCTTGTATTTGATGGAACCGCCCTACCATCTGCGTTTTAAAGCGCCTAAAAAATTACTCCCCAAAAATCCTTTGCTTCGGGAAGAAACCGTACTGCAATTTATGGATATACACAATAAAATAGAAGCCATGCTCAATCAGGCTGTCTATTACCGGTTAAAAGGTCTGCGATTTTACTCGCCGGGGTCCCGCCATTTCAGCTGGAGCTTTGTCGAAATCGTTTCTATCCTCGCCGCGCATGAACGACGGCATCTCTGGCAGGCGGAACAGATTGTTTCCTTACCGCTTTTTCCACAGAAGTAAGTTCTTGTTTAAGTCATTTTCTATAGAGAAAAGTAATCGCCTATTTTATGTATCCTTTCATGTCCGGTATCATCAGACTATGTAATTCATCAACAAATAAACAGGTCAATTTTATGTTTTTTTCGGAATATTTAGGCGCACTTTGCGTTAATTAATAAGCTATAAGATGAATACAGTTGGAAACAACGTTCGGTATAATAAAACAGATAAACTTGAGGAAGAAATAAAAATGGCGGACTATAAAAAAGACCAACATCTGGAACAACTGGAAACTCAGGAATGGCTGGAATCCATCGATTATGTAATCGAAAACGGCGGCGCGGAACGGGTACAAAATCTGATGCGCGATTTGCATCGTCGGATTTTTTCACGGGGAATCAAACTGCCCTTTACGGCCAACACACCCTATATCAACACCATTCCCGTCGAAAAACAGCCTACCTACCCCGGCAGCCGCGAAATCGAGCGGCGGATCAAAAGCATCATCCGCTGGAACGCCATGGCTATGGTGGTGCGCGCCAACCGTAACGAAAACGGCATAGGCGGCCATATTTCCACATACTCTTCGGCGGCTACATTATACGAGGTAGGTTTTAATCATTTTTTCCGGGCTCCCAAAGACGATTTTAGCGGCGACATGGTCTTCTTTCAGGGTCACGCTTCGCCGGGCATTTACGCTCGCGCTTTTCTGGAAGGCCGCATCAGCACGGAGGAACTCTTAAATTTCCGCCATGAAAATCATAAAGAAGCCAAGGGCTTGCCATCCTATCCGCATCCCTGGCTGAAACCCGACTTCTGGCAATTCGCCACGGTTTCCATGGGTTTGGGTCCTTTGATGGCTATTTACCAGGCCCGTTTTAACCGCTATCTGGTGGATCGCGGTTTAAAGAAACCGGGCGGCGAAAAGGTGTGGGCCTTTTTGGGCGACGGCGAAACCGACGAACCGGAAGCGCTGGGCGCCATTTCGCTGGCCGCGCGCGAAAAGCTCGACAATCTCATCTTTGTGATCAACTGCAACCTGCAAAGGCTGGACGGACCGGTACGCGGCAACGGTAAAATTATCCAGGAACTGGAAACGGTTTTCCGCGGCGCCGGCTGGAATGTGATTAAAGTTATTTGGGGCAGCGACTGGGACCCCATCCTGGCGCGGGATAAAGACGGTCTGCTGGTAAAGCGCATGGGCGAAGTGGTTGACGGCGAGTATCAAAACTACATCGTTCGCGGCGGTGCTTATTTGCGCAAACATTTCTGGGGTAAATATCCGGCCCTGCTCGATCTGGTCAGCCATCTTTCGGACGAACAACTGACCAAACTGCGTCTCGGCGGACACGACCCGGAAAAAGTGTATGCGGCTTATCATGCTGCGGTAAATCACAAAGGCGCACCAACCGTGATACTGGCCCGGACCGTTAAAGGTTACGGACTCGGTGAAGCGGGCGAAGGTAAAAACATTACCCATCAACAGAAAAAACTGAACGAACAGGAACTGCGCCAATTCCGTTCCCGTTTCGGCATTCCTATCTCGGATGAAGAAATCGATACTTTGCCTTTTTTCAGACCGGCCGATGACAGCCCGGAAATGCAATATCTGCACGAACGCCGCCGTCAGTTAAACGGCTACCTGCCCGGCCGGCGGATGAAAAGCGAACCCGTGCGCCGCATCGATGAAAAGCTGTTTGAAGAGTTCCTGACCGGAACCGACGACCGGGAAGTATCGACCACCATGGTTTTTGTGCGTATGCTCTCCAAAATGCTGCGCGACAAAGAAATCGGCAAACTGATTGTACCCATTGTCCCCGACGAAGCCCGCACCTTTGGTATGGAGGCCCTGTTCCGGCAGGTGGGGATTTATTCGCACGTGGGGCAGCTATACGAACCGGTGGATAAAGAAAGCCTGCTCTATTACAAAGAGGCTAAAAACGGTCAGATATTTGAAGAAGGTATCACCGAAGCCGGTTCCATGTCTTCTTTCATTGCAGCCGGTACGGCCTATTCCAATTATGGCATCAATACCATACCGTTTTTCATTTATTATTCCATGTTCGGCCTGCAGCGTGTGGGCGATTTAGCCTGGGCTGCCGCGGATATGCGCACACGCGGTTTCCTGGTAGGCGGTACGGCGGGACGCACCACGCTGGCCGGCGAAGGCTTGCAGCATCAGGATGGCAACAGCCACTTACTGGCTTATCCTATTCCCACATTAAAAGCCTACGACCCGGCCTATGCTTATGAGCTGGCCGTAATTATAGAAGACGGTTTGCGTCGAATGTACATAGATCAGGAAGACGTTTTTTACTATTTAACCGTGATGAACGAAAATTATCCTCAGCCGGCTATGCCTTCCGCTAAAAATATTAAAGAGGGCATCCTGAAAGGTATGTACAAATTGCGCGCTTCCGGGTTAAAAACAGCGAAAGGCCGGGCACAATTGATGGGCAGCGGCGCCATACTCAATAAAGTGGTTGCCGCGGCTGACATACTGGAAAAAGAATACAAAATTGCCTGCGATGTATGGAGTGTGACCAGTTACAAAGAACTACACCGCGATGCTCTGCTATGCGAACGTGAAAATCTGTTCAATCCGTCATCCCGGCCGAAAGTGCCCTATATTGCTCAGACCCTAAAGGGAAGCGACGGGGTCTTTGTGGCCGCCTCGGACTACGTAAAAGCGCTGCCCGAATCCATTGCCCGCTGGATACCCGGGCCTTTCTTCTCGCTGGGAACGGACGGTTTTGGTCGCAGCGACGGTCGCCGCCACCTGCGCGACTTTTTTGAAGTGGATGAACGTTACATTACCCTGGCCGCATTGTACTTGCTGATGAAAGAAGGAAAGGTACCAGCAGATACATTGAAAAAAGCGATCAAAAAAATGGATATAGATCCGGATAAACTAAACCCGATGACGAGTTGAAAGTAATTAAGAATTAAGAATGAAAAATTAAGAATATAAAGGCACTCAGGGGCAAAGGCACAGAGGCACAAAGTAACGCAAGATTTATCTTGCGAGAAGTACATAGTATTTAGTACAGAGTATTGAGTGACAAGTGACGAGAAAATAGAAATTGGAAACTGGAAACTGGGAACTCGTAACTGGATGCTGGAAATTGGAAATTAGAAACTTGAAACTCGGAACTAAGAACTAATAACTTAATGACTGATAACTGAGAACTGACCCTTCGACTGCGCTCAGGGCAGGCACCTGAAAGCTAACAGCCAATAGCCAATAGCTAAAAGTCCAATAACTTAATAACTGAAAACTGAGAACTAATCGCCAAAAACCAATAGCTTAAACCAAGGGTAAAATAAATGATACACGAATTAAAACTTCCTGAGTTAGGAGAAAACATTTCCGGCGGCACCGTTGTGAATGTTTTGGTAAAACCCGGCGACCCGATAGAAGAAAACCAGATTATTATGGAGCTGGAAACCGATAAAGCGGTCATCGAAGTACCCAGCGAAACCACGGGTGTCGTTAAAGAGGTGCCCGTAAATGACGGCGACGAGGTTCAGGTGGGGCAAGTTATTCTTACGGTGGACGCACAAGCCGCTTCGGCTAAGCAGCCCCAAACCGAAGAAGAAAAGGATGCAACCCCAACGGATGAGGAAGTGAATATAGACAAAAAAGCAACAGAAACTGAAGAAACGCCGCCCGCCGAACCCGAGACGCCGGAAAAACAACCTGATAAAGAGCAACCAGTTAAGTCTATCGCTGCTGATTTGCCCGATTCCGAACGGTTTATAGCTCCTGCCGCACCCAGCGTGCGCCGTTTTGCCCGGGAGATCGGTGTGGACATCAACCAGGTGAACGGCTCAGGGCCCGGAGGCAGAATATCCGTTGAAGATGTGAAAGCCTACGCCAAAATGATCAACCAGCAAAAGCAGGCCGCCTCCGGTCTGCTCAAAGGCGTGCAGGACGAGCCCTTGCCTGATTTTTCCAAATGGGGAACGGTAGAACGCCAGTCCATGAATAAGATCCGCGAAAAAACGGCCCAACATCTCAGTTACGCCTGGGCCACCATTCCCCACGTAACCCAGTTTGATAAAGCCGATATTACCGATCTGGAAAAATTACGCAAACAGTTTGGCGGTAAAGCGGAGCAATTAGGCGCCAAACTCACCGTTACGGCCATTCTGCTCAAGGTAGTCGAAAAGGCTCTAAAAATATTCCCCGCTTTTAACGCCAGCATCGATATGATCAAGAAGGAAATTATTTACAAAAAATATTACAATATTGGTGTTGCCGTGGATACGGAACACGGCCTGCTGGTGCCTGTCATAAAGAATGTGGATCAAAAAAATATATTACAACTGTCGCAGGAACTTACGGAACTTTCGGTAAAAGCACGTGACCGCAAGCTGAGCCTGGACGAGATGCAGGGCGGTAATTTCAGCATTTCCAATTTGGGCGGGATCGGCGGTACGGGTTTTACGCCGGTGGTCAACGCCCCGGAAGTTGCTATTTTAGGCGTATCGCGCGCTTCCTACGAACCCGTATATGACGGCAATGCGTTTGTACCGCGTCTGATGCTGCCATTGTCGCTTTCCTATGATCACCGTCTGATCGACGGAGCCGATGCGGCCCGCTTTCTGCGCTGGGTTTGCCAGGCCCTGGAACAACCGTTTCTGCTGTCACTGGAAGGATAAATAGAATTATTGTCGGAGTATAGAATGTCAACCATTGAAACAACACATCTGGCCGTAATCGGCGCCGGACCGGGCGGATATGCCGCCGCCTTTTTAGCCGCCGATCTCGGTTTGGAAGTAACCATTATCGATCCCGAACCAAATCCGGGCGGTGTTTGCCTGTACCGCGGCTGTATCCCCTCCAAAGCACTGCTCCATGTAGCCAAACTGATCAATGAAAGTCGGGAAGCTGCCAAATGGGGCGTCTCTTTTGAAGAACCTCACATCGATCTGGATGCTCTGCGTTCCTGGAAAAACGACGTGGTGCAAAAATTAACCGGTGGTACCGGCCAGCTCAGGAATCAGCGCAAAATAAAACATATTCGGGGCCGGGCCTCGTTTGTAGATAACCAAACCCTGGAAATTATCGATGTTAAGCAGGGTAAACAGCGTTTGCAATTTAATTACGCCGTCCTGGCAACAGGCTCAAGACCGGCAAAAATACCTGCGCTGGACATCGACAGCCCACGGGTAATTAATTCTACCGGTGCGTTGGAGCTTAAATCGATACCCAAAAATATGCTGATTATCGGCGGCGGATACATAGGCCTGGAAATGGGCACGGTTTACGCCGCATTGGGCAGTAAAATAACCGTGGTTGAAATGCTGCCGCATATCCTGCCCGGCGCCGATCGGGACCTGGCCCGTGTTTTGGAACGATCGCTGCAAGAAAAATTCGAGTCCATCCGCACATCAACGCGGGTGATGGAAATGAAGGCCGTAAAGGGTGGCGTGCGCGTGGCGCTGCAGGATGAAAAGAATAATACGGAAGAAGAAAAATTTGACACCGTATTGGTCTCTGTGGGAAGAACCCCCAATACGAACGGAATCGGATTGGAAAATACCAGAATAGAATTGGATGAGCGCGGTTTTGTGAAGGTGGACGGTCAGCGACGTACAGCGGAACCCAACATTTTTGCTATCGGGGATATTGCCGGAGAGCCCATGCTGGCCCACAAAGCCTCCCACGAAGGCCGCATTGCCGTGGAAGTGATTGCCGGACATAAAGCCTACTACGAACCGGCCGCCATTCCGGCTGTGGTTTTTACCGATCCCGAAATTGCCTGGGCCGGTTTAACCGAAACACAGGCCAAACAGGAAAAACGAAAAGTGGATGTACTGCGCTTCCCCTGGGCTGCCTCCGGCCGTGCGGTTACCATGGATCGTACGGATGGCTTAACCAAATTAATCATTGATCCTGAAACGGAACGGGTCCTCGGCATGGGAGTTGCCGGAAGCGGTGCGGGAGAGCTCATATCGGAAGGAGTCTTGGCTATCGAGATGGCGGCCAACGCCAGCGATGTGAAACTTTCCATCCATCCGCATCCCACCCTTTCGGAAACGGTAATGGAAACAGCGGAGATGTTTTTCGGACAAAGCACCCACGTTTACCGGCCCAAAAGAAAATAGATCAGTTATCCAGAATGGTGCGGATTTGTGTGAGGAGCTTATTGATACGGAACGGTTTGTGCAAGATCCCGGAGATACCCAGTTCCGCAATTTTTTCAAATTTATCCTTATCACTATACCCCGAAGACACCAGTACGGGAATGGACGAGTTGATCTGCCGGATATAAAAAAGGGCTTTTTCGCCGCTCATATTGGGCATAATCATATCCAGTATAATCAGTTGAATCCGATCGTTGTTCTCTTTAAATATTTTTACTGCCGCTTCGCCGTCATCCGCTTCTAAAACCGTATAACCGTATCCTTCCAGAGCCTGGCGTAAAAAGTCACGCAAAACCTGCTCGTCATCCACGATTAAGATAACTTCATTACCTTTTTGTAATTGTGTTTCATCTCTGGCTGCTTTAATTTCTTCCCCGGGGATGGCCGGTAAAAAAATGCGGAAGATAGAGCCCCTACCCGGTGTACTTTCAACGTCGATAAACCCGTTCTGGCTGTGCACGAATCCGTAAATCATAGATAAACCCAAACCGGATCCTTTACCCTGTTCCTTGGTAGAAAAGAACGGTTCAAAAATATGTTTGAGCGTATCCGGATCGATGCCCACACCGGTATCAGCGACTTCTACAACCACATAACTGTTTTCTTGAGTAACGTTATGCTGTATGGCAATTTCTTTATCGATAGTCAGGTTTTTCGTATTAATGGTTATGGTTCCCTGTCCTTCAATTGCATCCCGGGCGTTGACACACAAATTCATCATTACCTGATGAAGTTGAGCTTCATCGGAGAGAACAAACGGAATGTCTTCGGCTAAATTTGTTTCTATCTGTATATATTTAGGGAATGTTGAGCGGATAATTTTTACGCTGTCTTTTACGATATCATTTATGCTTACCCGTGTAAGCTGTGGGTTGCCTCTCTTGGCAAATACAAGCAATTGATTGGTTAAATCGGCGCCCCGAACCGCGCTTTTTTCGATGGAATCAACAAATTTATAAAAACGGTCTTCTTTGGGCATCTGAAGTTTCATCAATGAAGCATAACCAAGAATACCCCCAAGGATATTGTTAAAATCATGTGCGATCCCACCGGCCAGCATACCAATAGATTCCATGCGCTGTGCCTGGGCAAGCTGCTCTTTAAGCTGCCAGCGCTCGGTAACATCTTTGAGTACGGTTAAATACTGTTCATCACCATTTTCCACATCTTTGTGCAACGTGGAAGACAGAAGAACCACCAGGGGTGCACCATCTTTTCTCTTCAGACGCAATTCCATGTCCTTAACAAAGCCGAATTCCTTTATTTCTTTTAGAAATTTCTCCCGATCTTTAATATCCAAATAAATATCCTGAGGAACTGACAATTCGAGGAATTCTTCCTTGTTATCATAGCCGAACATTTCAAGAGCGGCGGGATTTGCATCTATAATATTCCCTTTGGGGTTTGATATCATTACAGCATCCTGTGAGTTTTCGAAAACACTTCGATATTTCATTTCCGACAAGCGTAACTGGCGCGTGCGCAAGTCAATTTGCTGTTCCAACTGTTTGGCGTAGCGTAAACGGGAATAATAGGAAACAAAATAATAGAGGAAAAATGACAGCATGGAAACCAGAACAAAGTAAAACCACCAGCTTTGCCAAAAAGGTACAGCTATAGAGATCATTTTGGATTGAACCAAAGGGCTGTGATTACGGTCGACGCTTTCCAATTGCATCATAACACGGTAATCGCCGGGTGGTAAATTAAAATAATGTAATACCGTTGAAGTAATTTTTTTATTAGTCCGCCATTCGTTATCAAATCCTTCCAGTTTATACCGGAGTATTACTTTGCTTTCATCACGAAACGAAGTATATCGAAAATGAATCGTTAAATTGTTTTCGGAATGTCCCAGATGGATGTTCTTTGTTGGACCCAGATGGCGTCCGTTCACCTGAATGGAAGTGAGTTTTAATTGGGGAATAATTTGCGCAGAATGATCATAATCACCGTTGTATTGGGATAAGCCTTCTTCCGTTCCTAACCAAATACAACCCTTGTCATCCTCTAAAAATGCAGCCCGATTCATCTCATTTCCTGCCAGACCGTTATTCTTATTTATGTGCCTTAAGGTTTTTCCATTCCAGAAATACACTCCATTATCTGTACCAAACCAGAGATTTTTCTTACTGTCTTCCTCAATAAAATAGACGGGGCGGTTGATTGAAAAGGGACTTTTTAATACTACAAAGCTATCACCCTGCACTGTGCACAATCCGAAACGCGTGCCTACGAACAATTTTCCATCGTTATCCATATATGCGCAATATGTACTGTTCATCTCACGGTTGGTATATGAATGATAATTGTTCCATCGTCCGTCTTTATATACATACAGACCATTGGAAAGTGTTGCGATCAAGATTGATCCGTCTTTTGCCGACGAAAAATTTCTCACCAAATCACGAAAGGAATTACTGTTTTCCCTCGATTCAATTTTGCCATTAATAATCTTTTTAATTCCTATAGAAGTTCCGGCCCAAATCTCGTTGACCGATTTCACAAAAAGAGAGTGTGCACCGACACCGTTTAGAGGAAACCATTTTATCGTTTTATCCGGTTTAACCAACCCCACTCCCCGGGTTTTATCTGCAATCCATATACGGCCCAGGCTATCAACAGCAATATCCATAATTCGAGTCAATGCTAAATACGGACGATGGATGTTTATAACCATATATTCATACTCATCGTCATTTAAAAAAGTGATCCCTGTATTATGCCCGAAAATAAGTGTTCCGTCCTTAAGACGATCTATTGCTGTTACTTCGTCCTCCAGTAAACCATCCTGGTTGGTGTAATTCTTTAAACGGAAGGAAGGAATTTTGGTAACTCCACGGTCATTGGAAAACCAGATATTTTTTTCGGCATCCATAAAAAAGGATTTTGCCCCTTCTCCGGCAATTCCATTTAAAGAATTGAGTAAGCGAATTTCCCTTCTGGATGTGAAATGAAATATCTGTTCGTTTGTAGAAAAAAGATAGCCGTTGTGGCCATCGGGTAACGAACAGTATTTCTGATAAGAATCTGTATTAAAGGGAGACCTGAGACGGATATTGTGGCGGAACGTATAAAGCGTATTCTGGTCAATATAGCCAATCCATTCCGATGCCAGCAACCAAATTCGTTTTATTTGACGGTGTTTATATGGTAACGTATTAGAGTATTCGAGGCTTATATCATATATTTGGCCGGGTTTTAAATTGTACGTTTCCTGAAGTTGGGTGCTAAACTTTCCACCCGTAAATTCGATCAATCCCCGTTCGTTGAGAATATATAAGGAATGCCCGTCCGATTGAAGATTGATTATAAAGTTGCCGAGCGGGCTGTTTTGTGAAGAATAGTTAATCCAACGCTCGGAGTCCCAAAGATACAATCCGTTCCTCAAAGTACCCACAGCCACATACATAGTGTTGGTAGAGTAAAATATTGTAAAAGATGTTATTCGATTGTATGAGGTAGCTTCAATCGGATACTCATTAGGACCGTTTATCCATACCAGGGAATCACCATCCAGATAAAATATACCGTCCTCAAGTATTTGAGTGGTCGTCCATATAGTGCCTTTGTTATCGATTCCGAGATGGGTAAAATCCCGACTAAGAATGGCTTGTGACGCATGATAGGTCACCCAGTTCACCCCGTCGTACGAAGTGATCCCGCTACGGGTGGAAAACCACATCAGCCCATCTTTGTCCTGTGCAATATCATAAACCAGTGTACTTGGCAACCCATTTTCCAGATTATATACCTGGGTGACATATTTCTGGCCGTACAGCAGAAAGGGGAAAAAAAACAGAACTTTGAATAATATTTTTAATCGTTTAATCATCATCCATCTTCTTGACCTTGAAATTCATTATATTGTCGGTCGAATCACTTATTTTATTAGTTATTTTCCCAAATAATAGGCGGATGGAAACAGAGCTTAAAACATAAAAAAAAGGGTATAATCCATCGACGATCATACCCTTCAGAAAAATATTTGTATAATAAATTTTATTTTATATATCTGCTTTTAATTACCTGCATAATTTCCTGTTTAGCTTCCTCCAAATTTTTTTCGGTCATATCCAGAGTGTATTCGGTATTTTCACAGATCTCATATTCTACATCCACACCCGGGACATTTTTGTAGATGCCTTCATCCACTTTTTTATAGAACCCATTATGATCGTATCGGCGGGCCACTTCCGCTGTCGTATCTAAATGTACTTCAACGTAGTTTTGGCACAACTTACGTACAAATGTCCGGCTCTCCCGGTATGGTGAAACAAAAGAAGCAATGGTGATGATGCCGTTTTTTTCCAGCATGGAAGCCAAATGGCCGACACGCTTGATGTGATTGTTTACTTCTTCCCGGGTAAATCCGGTTTCCGGAAAAAGCGGACGCACATCATGGCTGTCCAGATGTTGGACGCGTAGTTTTTCTTTGGATAATTCCTCTTTTATCATGGTAGCCAGAGTAGTCTTGCCGGAACAGGGTATTCCGGTAATCCATAATACAAAAGCCGGCACCTCTTCTTTGCCCCATTTAATTTTGTCCCATCCACGCTCATGCAAATAATAAAACAGCATCTTGGCCAGTAATTCCAGCAAACCAACCTGGATGGCCGTATCAATAGCACCCGTAAATAAAAAAACAAGAATGGTTGTTGTAGCGGTGGCTGTGATCCGCCAGGTAACGGTTTTTAGCAGTGTTCGTGTATTACTATCCCTGTACATATATGTGATCCTTATATTGTATAATATTCACGTCCATTCATTTTTTTATCATATCCAGTATTTTTACATAAATTATGTAAAAAGGTTTAATCAGTTTCGGGAACCACATGCTGCCGCCCAAAAAATACATGGTTATTAAAACAATAACAGGGGTGAATGACCAATGACGGATCATCCCTGCATTGGCCAGTACAATACCGACGGCCGAAATGATATATCCGAAATGTTTTATTTTTGTACGATTCTGGTTATCGTTCAATTTCACCCGGTGTTTAAAGTTTTTTTATGTCCGCCAAATCGATATCTACGGATACGGATTGCAAAATACCGTCGATACTGATAACCAACCGATCTTCTCCCCGTAAATGTTTTATAGTGCCCTGCATACCCTCGAACGGTCCGCTGATTACTTTAACCTGCTCTCCGGGACGCATATAATTTTCCAGTTGGATTCGATCCGGATGTGCGATCATACGACGCAACGATTCGATCTGCCATTCCGGAACAACAGCAGGCACACCGTTAAAGGTAATAATTTTTACAACCCCGTGGGTTTGAAGCACCGGAAAACGATCTTTGTAGTCTATTTTGACAAACAGGTAGCTGTTGAACAGCGGCATGTCCACTTTTTTCTTCCGGTCTTTCCATTGCCGGGTGCGCCGCACCAGCGGAAGAAAGGTTTCGACTCTCTTTTCGGTAAGCAGCTCATAAACCTTTTTCTCGTTGCGGGGCCGCGTATAAACAGCGTACCATTGTAGCTTACGATCGGTCATATACAGTTCATTTTTTTATAGTTAATAGACTTAAAATTTACTACGATTTTGTTGCGAATCAAATGATTTATTGCATAATTTCATTATGAAATCCGATGAAAATTGTATTCACTTTACGGCCATAAAATTCAGAATATGAGACATCAAGGTATGGATAGCCAATCGTTCATCGGGCAGCGGCACTCCGGCAGACAGTAAAAAAGCGTCATCCGATGTATGCATACCGTTGAAATGCGTTTTGTCAAAAAGGCGCGGGTGCCATAAATTTCCTTTTAGATCGTAGCCCTCGTTTGGAACGGCAATCAGATCCGGCAGATAGGCATCAGCTCTATTTGGGGAAATCCCTTTACCCGAAATTACCGTTTTTCCCATAACCACATTTGTACTTCTGTGTACGCTTTTAATAATTGGCGTCCCCGTTTCGGGATCATGCAGATTGCCTAAATCCTGTGTTAAGCGTTCGGTAAGCCGTTCGTATTCCACCCCGGCCTTAACCGACCCGATTTTTTCCCGGCCTATTAAATTGACATAAATCCTGCCGGGGTACAAACTGTAGGCTTTGCTCGCCGGATGCATATCTTTAAGTGATTGCGGAAGGTGACCGGAAAAGCTGAGATAGCCGTTATCATACAGCCAGCGATTCAGATAAACTTCCTTTTTGAGCGTCGTAAACCCGTGATCGGAAAGTAAAAGCAAGCTGTGCGTATCAGATACCGCTTCCCATACCCGGCCGATGAAATGATCTATTTTGGTGTAAAAGGCATTAAACAAAGGGTCGAAGTGCGGATCGTTATTGGCAGCATACTCCCATAAAAAATGATGCAGCCGGTCTGTTTCCATCACATGCAGCATAAAAAAATCCCAGGGTTCCCTTTGCCAAAAATACCACATCGTCTCGATCCGTTTGTCCAGCACGTCGTTCAAATGCCGGACAAAAGCGGTTAAATCCTGTTTGGCTATTTCCGTATCGGCGTCAATCCGATACCCCCGGGCCTTAAGCAGTGTGGCTATCTGCGGTGGATATGTGGCTTTGTCTATATCCGTTTCCAAAAAACCGCCAATAACGATACCGTTTACAGGCTGCGGCGGCGTGGTTAGCGGAACATTCATCACGAAAACCCGCTTCTTAAGCTTCGACAACCGCTCCCATAAAGTTGGCACGCGCAGCCGGTCTGTGCGCGGTACATACCAATCCATTGTAAACGGGTCGCGATCCACAAAACCCCAAATGCCGTGTTTGTGCGGAAGTTTTCCGGTCATGAACGAAGCCCAGGCCACCGAAGAAACCGGTGGAATAACCGAATCCATTTGCCGTAAACCGTACCGGTCGGCCAAACGGCGCAGGTTGGGCATCAAGCCGGTTTGTATTTGTTTTTGAAGCAGGGTAAAAGGTACGCCATCGAGGGCCAGTACAAATAATTTTTTGGGAGTCATTTCTCAGCTATGTTTTTCTTCCGAAAATTCAAAAGGTTTTCATATACACTATAGGGAATATGCAGATCTCCAGATCCGATACCCGGTTGGACATTGGGCTTGGCCGTTCCGTGAAAATCGGAACCACCGGATACCAGCAAATCGTTTTTATCGGCAAATTCCAAAAGCCAGCGGGTGAGATAACGATCGTGACGCGAATAATACGTTTCGATGCCATCCAGACCATAGTCGCGTATTTTGAGTATTTCCTTACCCAATTCATCATAGGTTCGAAATCCGAGGCTGATGGGATGGGCCATAATGGCCAGCCCGCCGGCCCGATGCAACACATCAATGGCGGATTTCACATCCAGTTTTTCCTTGGATACGTAACCAGGTCCGCCTTTGCTTAACAAATGACGAAAAGCGTCTGTTTCTTTCCGGATGATACCCTTCAATTTGAGCAGAGCTGCTACATGGGGCCGACCGATACTCCCTTCTCCGGCAATTTCTTTCAATTCTTCATAATTTACATTGTATCCCGCTTGTCGCAATTTTGACACCATCTTTTCCGCCCGGGTGCGCCGGGCCATTTTCAATTTTTCCAGCGCTGCTTTAAGTTGTTCATTTTCGATATCAATAAACAAACCCACGATATGCAGATGATTTTTTCCGGATAAAGGATAATCGATACTTAACTCCACCCCCGCAACAACATCAATGCCTTTTTCCCGGCCGCGTTCCATGGCTTCCTTACATCCACAAATCTCATCGTGATCCGTAACGGCTATAGCTTTAAGACCCAGCGCGTGGGCTTTGTCCACCAATTCCGCCGGCGAAAGCGAACCGTCGGAACAGGTTGTATGCATGTGCAGATCTATCCGGGGCATTACAGGTATCCCAATCCTTCCAACCGTTTGCGGATGGCTTCGTCTGTATTCTTTTCTTCCGGCGCGGAAGAGCGACTTTGTTGATCAAAATACTGCTGAACAATAAAAGTCATCAACTCATCCATATTGGCAAAGGGACTTTGCTCTAATTCTTTCTGAAGTGCATCGAAAAGCGAAGCCGGTATTTTAAACGTAACTTCTTTATCCACTTATCTGTTTCCTTTTGGTATTTTTTAACGGATATAAAAAGAAAAGGGCGGTCAATGCCGCCCTTCTGTGGTGTGGCTCAAATCAGGCTTTCACAATTTTATCACGGTTTTCCATCACGTTTTGGGTGGCATTGCGGGTGTCCACCACAAGCCGGGCATGTTCAACGATAAAATCCCAATCATAGGCCGAGTGGTCGGTGGAGATAAGCACGCAATCGTATTTGGCCAGATTGTCCGGAGTCAGCTCCACGCTTTTCCGCTTAATATCGTACATGCGCATGCTGGGCAATTCGGGAATCAGCGGATCGTTGTAATCCACTTCGGCGCCCTTTTCCAGCAAGATTTCCATCAGCTTAAACGAAGGCGACTCGCGGGGATCGTCGATATCTTTTTTGTAAGCTGCGCCCAGTACCAGCACTTTGGAACCGCGCAGACTTTTGCTGCGCTCATTCAAAGCATCCATTACTTTGTTTACCACCCAATAGGGCATAAAGGTATTTACCTCTCCGGCCAGTTCGATAAAACGCGTGTTCATTTCGTATTCCCGCGCTTTCCATGTTAAATAAAAGGGATCGATGGGAATACAATGCCCGCCCAGACCGGGGCCGGGATAGAAGGGCATAAAACCGAAGGGTTTGGTGGAGGCGGCGTGAATCACTTCCCACACGTCGATGCCCATACGGTCAAGAATCATTTTCATTTCATTTACCAGGGCAATATTGACGCTGCGGAAAATATTTTCCAGCAGCTTTGTCGCTTCGGCGGCCTGGCTGCTGGATACCGGTACGGTTTTTACAATTACTTTACCGTAAAGCGCCGTGGCCAGCTGCCGGGCATACTCGTTGTTGGCGCCCACCACTTTGGGAATGGTGCGCGTGTTATATTTGGGATTGTTGGGGTCTTCCCGTTCCGGCGAAAACGCAATCCAGAAATCGCTGCCGTCTTTAAGACCCGATTTTTCCAGAATAGGTTTCAGGACTTCTTCGGTTGTTCCGGGAAAGGTGGAGCTTTCCAGAACAATAAACTGCCCTTTACGGATATTTTTGGACAGGATTTCACCTGTTCCCGTGATGTAAGAGAGATCCGGTTCTCTGTGTTTGGTTAACGGTGTGGGAACGCAAATAAGAATGCAATCGGCTTCTTTTATACGTGTAAAATCCGCTGTCGCTTCAAACAGGTTGCTTTCCCGAACGGCTTTTACCCGTTTTTCATCGATATGTTTAATATACGATTTACCGGCATTGAGTTTTTCCACCTTTTTTTCGTCGATATCGAAGCCCAGAGTTTTAAAGCCCTGTTCCACAAATTCCATTAATAACGGCAGCCCAACATAACCGAGGCCTACAACACCGACAACCGCCTGGTTGTTTTCGATTTTAGCAAGCAGATCCATTATTCCTTTCCCTTTCTCTTTTCGTTTAAGCTTGTACAATAAATTTCGGTTGAGGCCGTCCGATGGAGAAATACTTTATTCCTAATTTACTCATACGAGCAGGATCGTATAAGTTGCGCCCGTCAAAAATAACCGGTTCTGTTAACATCTCTTTTATAAGATAAAAATCCGGTTCGCGAAAAGCGTTCCATTCGGTCATAATAATTAAGGCGTCCGCACCTTCCAGCGCATCGTATCGTTTCTTAAACAAAAAGACCGATTTGTCAACTTCATCGGCAAAACGCCATTTGGCTTCTTCCAGCGCTTCGGGATCATGCGCGTAAATTTTAGCGCCGCGTTCCAGCAGAGCTTTTACCATATATAAAGAGGGAGCTTCGCGCATATCGTCGGTGTTCGGTTTAAATGAAAGCCCCCACATGGCAAAGGTTCTGCCTTTCAAATCCTGGCCGAACTGTTCGATAATCTTTCCCATCAAAACGGTTTTCTGATTATCGTTCACTTCTTCCACAGCCTTTAGAATTTTTAATTCCTGTCCGTATTCCGAAGCGGTACGAATGATGGCTTTAACATCCTTTGGGAAACAGGAACCGCCGTATCCGGCGCCGGGAAAGATAAAATAGGGTCCGATCCGTCGATCGGAACCGATACCGCGCCGTACCATTTCCACATTGGCGCCCACGGCGTCGCATAAATTGGCTATTTCGTTCATAAAAGATATCTTGGTGGCCAACATGGAATTGGCGGCATATTTGGTAAGCTCGGCACTTTTATTATCCATTACAATCATCGGTTTGCCGGTGCGGACGAAGGGCGCGTACAGATTCTTCATAATTTCTGCCGCCTCTTCGTTATCGGTACCGATGATTACCCGATCCGGTTTCATAAAATCTTCCACCGCCGCCCCTTCTTTGAGGAATTCCGGATTGGATACCACCGCAAAATCGTAATCGGTCAATTTGGCCACTTCGTTTTTAACCAGTTCGGCCGTACCTACCGGTACGGTACTTTTATTGACGATCACCTTGAATTCATTCATATATTTACCGATATCCCGAGCCACAGCCAGTACGTGCTGTAAATCGGCCGAACCATCTTCCTGTGGAGGCGTGCCCACCGCAATAAATAATATTTTGGATTTCTCAACCGTATATTTGATGTCTGTTGTAAAAACCAAACGATCCTGTTCCACGTTTTTTTTGACAATTTCTTCCAGCCCGGGCTCGTAAATGGGGATGATGCCATTTTTTAGTTTGTTTATCTTTTCCGTGTCAATATCCACCCCGATCACATCGTTGCCGGCATCGGCCATGCAGGCCCCGGCTACCAGGCCAACGTAACCCGTTCCGAATACTCCTACGCGCATAAGTCTGCTCCTCTTTCTATCGGATTATTTGTTATTTTAATGGTTTCCTGTTTTGTAATCTTAAATAGAATGTTTCAAAGATAATCAGGAAAAAAAACGGCCGAAAAATGTACTCTTTTTCCTGCCCGTTTTTCCGTAATAATGGTGATAATAATAATAATAGTATGAACCGTACATTCCTTCCACATCCACTCCGTTTAACAAAACCCCCAAAAGTCGGGTTTCCACACTATCCAGTAAACTGTAGGCCCGTTTCAAGGCGTCGCGATTGGTTTGTTCCGAGGCAACCACCAAAATAGTTCCGTCCACTTTTGTACTCAAAATCGCCGCATCGGTAACAGCCACTACCGGCGGGCTGTCGATAATGACAATCTCGAAACGATTCTTCAGTTGTTTTAGCAGCTCTTCCATCTTTTTGGAGGCTAATAACTCGGAAGGATTGGGAGGCAATACCCCGCTGGTGATGACCGATAGATTGTCCATAAAAGTTTTTTTGGGAAGTTCATCAAATGAAATTGTACCCATCAGGTAGTTGGTGATTCCGTTATCTTTATCCATATTGAATATGGAATGTACAACAGGCCGGCGCAAATCAGCGTCTATCAGAACAACGTCTCTGCCCGCCTGCGCCATGGCAATCGCCAAATTAGCCGCCGTAGTCGATTTGCCTTCTTTGGGGCCGGAACTGGTTATTAAAATCGTTTTTAAATCGTTTTCGATTTTACTGAATTGCAGATTGGTTCGCAGAGTCCGATAGGCTTCCGAAACCGGCGATTTTGGGTCCAAATGTGTAATCAGCCGCGCTTCGATCTTTTTGCCTTCGATAGGGCCCAATTTTTCCAGCCGGCTTTCTATCTTTTTCTCAAATTTCTGCATTTGTATTTTGGGGATACTCGTTAGAACATTAAAACCAAGCTGTTCCAACTCTTCCGGCGATTTAACCGAATTATCAAAATATTCGCGAACAAAGGCCAGTCCGACACCCAATCCCAAACCGATAAGGACGCCTAACAACAGGTTGAGTTTCTTTTTGGGACGTACCGGTTCCAGAGGTTCGATCGCTTTATCGATAACATATACATTGCGGTTTTGGGCGGCTGCCTGTATTTTGGTTTCTTCCAGTTTTGTGACCATCAGAATATATGTCTGTTCGTCCACTTTGCGCCGCCGTTCCAAACGCGCCAATTCCAGAACCTTAGCCGGCAAGGCATCCAGCTTTTGACTGTACTGATTCACAACTTCCTGAAGTGCGTTGATTTTAGCCGTTCCTGCTTTAATCTCGGCTTCGCTGGTAAGTAGTTTGCTAACCAGTTCCTGCGTGAGTTGAAAGGGATCGCTTACCATGCTGGATGATGATATTTTTTTTGCTTCCTCCTGTAATTTTTTCCGAAGGGCGTTAATTTTCTCATCATACAAATGGATGTTGGATTCGAAAAAGCGGCGGTTGGCGTCTTCGGCTTCCGTTTCGATAGCGATTACATATTTGGTTCGTTCGGCCACGGCCATGGCCAGCTGTTCCTGCAACGAACGTAAATAGGGTGTGGAAATCTGGCTTATTTCCGAGGATAGGGATTCCCGCCGCTCATTGAGTTGTTCTTCCAAAGATTTTTTAAATTCCAACGTGGCCTGCAAGGATATCTGCGCCTCTTCCAACTTGGCTTCATAAGTCGCCAGCGTATTAACCAGTTCCGCTGTTTCCTCATCAAGATTGGTCAGTTTTTCCTGCTCCTGATAGTCCCTGAGACGCTCTTCCGAAAGACGAAGTTCTTCTTCCTTTTTAGCGACCTGCTGCTCCACAAAATCTTTTAATTCATTGAGCTGCACGCGGTTGGCTTTAGTATTTAGCAACTGGTATTCATCAGCGATGGTATTAACGATATAAGCCGCGGCAAAAGGAGATTCCGCCACATAGGTCAGGGTGATTACATCGGTGTCTTTCTTGTGATCTATTTGCATATTGCCCCGTAAGATGCTGACCATATCGCGCAACGACAAATATTCGCCTTCTTCATTGGGCTGGAAAAGACGCAGCGAATCACGCACATCGGAAAGATCGAGCCGTTTAACCACCTGTTCGGCAAGGTTGCGGCTTTTCAGTATTTCCACCTGATTACTGATCAACGTACTACGGTTGCCAAAATAATCAAAATCGAACAGCGAGCGTTCCATAACGCCCGTACTCTGGATGATCAGTGTGGTACTGGCTTCATATTCCGGATCGGTTGTAAAAGTATAAAAAACCGTAGCGCTAAACACTACGATAAACGAAATTATGATCAGCCAACGGCTTCGATACAGGATACGCAGGTAATCATTTAAACTAACCTGCGACTCAACCTCTTCTTCGTATTCAACCAAAAAAGTTCTCCTTATAAATCTTAGAGCAAAGGCAGAATCTATTAAATTGTTCTACAGGGTTCAATAAAATTTAGCGCCGAACCCTTTCCTGAGCATGCCCCGCCGATTCACATTTTCATGCTGCCGTCCCGGGTTAAAAGAATCACTACCCGGTTCGATGCCATTTGATTTGTCGCAGCGGCGAAAACAGTTTACGCAGCCAGGATTCCTTCAAAATATCATCATGTATTTCACGTTGGGCAATCGGGCTGCCGCTTAACGCCTTTTGCGGATTGATATGAAAAAGGCGCTCCAGCTCATCGTCCTCTAAAAAAAGCGCCGCTTCCTGATAGGCTTCTTCCAAAGCTTTGTAATTGCGAAAATTGTTATCGTGCGCGTCGGAGGCTATAAAATGATATAACCCCATAGAGAGTAATTTTTTGGAAAAATCCGCCACTTTCTGTCCGAAGTGTCCGGTTAAACTGCCGGCGTTCATTTGCATCAGGCAGCCCTGCCGGTACCAGCCCAGTAAAATGGATACATTGTTTCGCAAATACAAATAACGTTCGGGATGGGCTAAAATAGGCGTACGACCCTGTAATTTACTGTTAAAAATGAAATCACCCACTCCGGTGGGCAAATCGAATAGTGGTAATTCAAATAAAAAATACTTACCGTTATTATTGAAGGTAGCCCAGGGAAAAGCAAAATGTTTATCTATATGCGATCCAAAAAAGATTTCCGAACCAAGCGAAAGTTCTATATCGATTCCCCCTGCCTTCGCTTTTTGCCGGACAATTTCAAAATGCCTGAGGATGCGATCGCTTACGGCCTGATCGGTTTCTTCCGTTATATGCGGTGTGGCCAGCAGATGGCGGATATTACGGCGCTGGGCGGCCTTAAGCATCGTCAATGTCTGGTCTATATCCTGTGCGCCGTCGTCCACGCTATATATATAATGGGAATGAATATCGGTAAATACCATAAATTGTTACTATCTCAATTCTGTCTGCGGTCGATAACTTCAACATTTTCATCGGCATAAATCGAAAATAGTTTATCGGAAAGCTTGGTTTTTGTATCCATATCGGTAATTTCAAATGTGCTGGAATTATTACGCAGATCGATGGTTTCGATTTTACGGATCAGCCAGGTGTCGTCTTCCACCCAGATTTTCATACTTTTTACATAGCCATAGACATCTTCTTTGGGATCCATTTTGATGACATACATTTTGGCGCCATTGTTCTCTTCTGTTTTAACCAGAGTGGCAAAATATTTTTTAGGATATTTGAAAAGCAGGTCGCGCGGCAGTAAAATGCTGGAATTTTCGCGTACATTGTCGATAAGCAATTGATTGGTATTGCGATTAAAGGCCCAAACGGTTTTACCGTCCGTAGCAATGACCTGGTTTTCCGATTCGAAGCGGTATTTCTCGCCGTGAGCCACATAAATTTTACCGACGGTTTCGGACACCGATCCGGTCAGTCGGAAGGTTTGAATCTGTTTAAAGGTGGCCGAGAGATAATCCATATCCTCGTACGTTTCCTGAACGTTTTCGATGATGTCGTTTACATCTTCGGCTAAAAGGTTTATGGAAAAGATGAAAATGCTTAATGCTATAAGAATTCGTCGTATATTCATAGTTGCGCCCTGTTTGTTTTCTTATTTTTAGTTATTAAGTTTTGAAATAGCTGTCGGCTTCCTGCCCTGAGCGAAGTCGAAGGGTCAGCTCTCGGCCATCGAGTACTTCCCCTGAGCGACATCAAAGGAAATAAGTAGGCTTCGATCCCGACACGTCGGGGCAGGCAAAGCTCAGCCTCCGAACCCTGAGCCTGTCGAAGGGTTAGCTGTCAGCTTTCAGCTTTCGGCTATCGGCTTTCTGAGCGCAAGATAAATCTTGCGGTACTTGTGTCTTTGTCCCTTTGCCCTACTTTATCCAACCACCGAGTTCACCGAGGACACAGAGTTATTTTTCATTTTTCATTTCATTTCCAGCATCCAGCATCCGGTTCCTAATTCCCAGTTCCCAATTTCTATTTTCTAATTACGCGTCACTTACTACTTTGTTCTTCTCGCAAGATAAATCTTGCGGTACGTTCATTCTCCCAGTTCCTGCAAAGTAATCAGCACTTCGCGCGGTTTGCTGCCGTCTGCCGGTCCTACCACGCCGTCTTCTTCCAGTTCGTCCATCAATCGGGCGGCGCGGGAATAACCTATTTTTAATCGCCGCTGCAGGAAGGAGATGGAACCCTGCTGATGGCGCACCACAATGGCCCGCGCATCTTCATATAACGGATCGCGCCCCCCATCGGTTCCCGAATCGAAACTGGCGCCGGAAGCGCTGCTTTTGGGTTGGGGCAGGCTGTAATGCGGCAATTTAGGCTGCCTGCTGATATGATTTATCACCGCTTCCACTTCTTCGGTGGTTACAAACGAGTTTTGCAGACGGATCGGTTTGGGATGACCGGGCGGCAGAAAGAGCATATCTCCGTTGCCCAATAGCTGCTCGGCGCCGTTGATATCCAAGATGGTACGCGAATCCACCTTGCTGGCTACCAGATAGGCGATACGCGCCGGAAAATTGGCCTTTATCAAACCGGTAATCACATCCACGCTGGGACGCTGAGTCGCTACAATCAAATGGATGCCCACGGCTCGGGCCATCTGCGCCAGACGGGCAATGGGCATTTCGATCTCTTTGGCCGCTACCATCATCAAATCGGCCAATTCGTCAATGATAACCACGATGTAGGGCAAACGCTGTATTTTCTTTTGGCCAAACACACCACCGCTGGCCGTTACTTTTTTATTATATTCGATGATACCGCGCACGCCCAGATCCGAAAGCAGATCGTAACGCCGTTCCATTTCCAGCACCACACTATTGAGCATACTGACGGCGTTATTCGGTTTGGTGATCACCTCTTCGTCCAGATCGCTGCGCCAGAGCAGGTAGTGATCGCGCAAGGGACGGTAAATGGACAATTCCAGTTTTTTGGGGTCAACCATCATAAATTTTACCTTACCCGGGTCCACCGCATATAAAAGCGACATAATGATGGTATTGATTCCCACACTTTTCCCGGCGCCCGTGGCCCCGGCGATGAGCAGATGAGGCATTTTGGCCAAATCGGCAATGTAGGCCTCGCCGTTGATGGTTTTGCCCACGGCCAGCGGCAGTTCGTACTCGCTGTTGGAAAATTTTTCGGTGCGGATGAGCGATTTCAAATAAACCGTCTGGGGATTACGATTCGGGATTTCGATGCCCACCGCCGCTTTGCCCGGAATGGGAGCGATAATACGGATACCGCGCGCTTCCATAGCCAGGGCCAAATCATTGGCCAGATTGACTATAGAGCTCACTTTTACACCGCGGGCCGGCTGCAACTCATACAGCGTAATGACCGGTCCGGCCGTCACTTTTACAACCCGGGCTTCTACGCCGTAATCACGCAGTTTCATCTCCAGTAATTCGGCGTTGGATTTCAGTTCTTCCCGGGAAACATGCTGTTCCTGCGTTTGAGGGTCATGCAATAAATCGATCGAGGGGAATTTAAACCGGGCCACGCTTTCCCGTACCAATTGATCGTAATCCAGCTCTTCATCCTGTACCGCTTCTTCCACCTCAAAATCGACGTCTTTTTTATGGGACTGTTCGTCCATATCCTCCAAAAGATCGTCCAGCGTGGTTTGAATCATTCCTTCTGCGTTAACAGGATTGGCCGTTGGCTGCTCGGCGACAGTTTTTTTATCGGAAATCGGTGGTGCCGGCGCGGGTTTTGCAGGTGGTTGTTCAATACGAATTTCCGGTGCCGGCGGTTTTTCCGGCAAAGGATCGGGGATTTCCGGCTCTATGGTTTCTTCCGCTATTTTTTCTTCCCCGCGTTTTTGCTTTTGCTCTTCTTTTTCCTGCCGGCGAAGTTCTTTTTTCCGCTTCTTTTCTTCCCTTTTCTGTTCCCTGCGGATACGGTAGTTTTGCGCGGCTGCGTTTAGTCTTTGGCGAAAGACCGTGAAAGCCTGACCCAATGCGCTAAACAGACGTCCCGGATCGATACGAACGGTTATGATGGCCAGCACCATAGAAAGCAGAACCAGCGTGGCTACACTGCCAAAGCTGCCCAAAAACAATACCATTTTGGAAGCCAGCCAGCCGCCTATGAGTCCGCTGGGATAATATTCATGCACAACACCTTTTCCGTTAAGCGCTTCGGGTATGGCCAAATAGACGGAAATCATAACCGCCCACAAAACAAGGAACAGGGCCGGACGGCGCAAGCTTGTAAACGGCTCGTTTTTTATGCCTTTCACGGCCATTAAAAACAACAATATAGGCAAAACCAGAATGGGATAACCCAGCGTCCACTGCATTAAATAATAAGACAGAGAGGCCCCGAACAACCCCAACCAGTTGGACACCATCACACCGCCGCCAGCTTCCAGATTGACCGGATCATTCACATCAAACGAGGCCAGGGCAAAAAAGAGCAAAATGGCCACAGCCAGTAAAAACGTGCCCCAGGCCTGGCGCTGGTGCGGATTAACCTTTTTTTGTTTTCGTTTTGCCATAAAAATAGAATTGATGAATGAACAATCAGTGGAACTATCCTAATTGGAGTAATGTACCGCGACATTTATGTCGCGTCAAAAACAAATCCCAAAGCAAATACATCTGTTAACAAGATAAATCTTGTTCTACATTACTCCATAACTCCTATACTCCACCACTCCGTCACTTTCTGTTTTTTTCGTATATTTAACGTTTTATAATGAATTGTTTTTCAAATTGTTATATAACTTAAAAATATACTCAAATTAGCCTGTAAATACAAGGAAAGCGGGAGCAGGAAAAAACGAACTTTGCGGGTGTGTTTGAAGCTTTTCTTTTATTCTTTTTCCGATTTATTTACAATCAATTTATCAGCGTTCAAATAGGGCACCACGTCGGTCGTATCTTGCCGGGCACAAAAAGTCAAATCGTCGTCAAAACCGGCAGCGGCCAGCCGTTTTCCATGAGCGCTGTTGCGTAGAACGGTTTGTATTTCAAAAGTACTGAAATCGTCTTTAACGGGAGCCATTCCCTTTACAGAATACAAGGCCCAGCGCGCACCGTCACCGATGTCCAGATTGCAGACACGGCGATTAAAGGCGTCTGTAAACAGAGCGGCGGCAAAGGTGTCTTCCAGGGAAAAAGCGCCATCGGTACCGGCGCATTGGATCAGAATATCCCGTCCCGTGGAAAGCGCTTTTTCCAACACCGCATCTAAATTGAGAAAACTGCCGATGAGTACGGTAGAGTTCCGCTCTGCGCCTAAAATAGCCCGTGTGCCGTTGCTGGTAGTCAAGATTAGATCTTTCCCGCTGACGGTTTGAGCTGTATATTCCACCGGTGAATTCCCCAAATCAAATCCTTGCGGCGGCAGGCCGTTCCGTTCCCCGCAAAGCAGCATGGCCGGATTTTCATCTTTTAATTGCCGCGCCTCTTCTACGGTTGCCACCGGAAGAACAGACTTACACCCGGCATCAAATGCGGTTACAATAGTGGAAGAAGCCCGTAAAATGTCCAGCACAATGATGCATTTATTTTCACGGTTGACGGCTTCCTGCGGCAGTAAAGAAATATCCAGTTGCACGGACTTACTCTCGATTAGACAAACGGATTAAAAATACATTTTGTAAATAGACGAGTCAAATGAAGCTCATTAAACTATGGAATAATCACCAAAACAATGAGTAAACTTTTAAAATGTCGGAAGCCCCAATAATTCGGATTTATACTCTTTCCTATCATAGGGGCAGGAGCTATTTTAGGGAATAAAATTTTATCCCATTTCCACAAATACTTCGTTTACGGAGCCCTTTGCCTGAGGGGGAATGGGATTTTCTGCCGGCGAGCCATTCAGTTTTAAGCTTTTAACGCCTTTTTCCACACCGTTGGGGTTGTGTACCTTTATCCGGTAAAGCGCGCCCCGCCATTGCCGCTCCACCTCAAATTCTTTCCAATGATCGGGAATACAGGGATCAACCTCCAATCCGCGGAAGGTAGGCCGGATACCAAGAATATATTTGGTAACCGCCGTATAGAACCACGAGGCCGTTCCGGTAAGCCAGGGATGCCTGGCCCTTCCATGCGCTGTATGATCACACCCCATAATGAACTGGCAGTAGGAATACGGTTCGGCCTCGCGGATTTCGATGATGTCGTTTTGATTGTAAGGTAAAATGGCGTCGTAGAATTTCATCGCCCGGCTGCCGCGGCCCAACTTACACTCTGCGATCACCGCCCAGGGATTGGGATGGCTGAAAATACTGGCATTTTCTTTGACGCCTTTATATACACGGGTTACATATCCGATATCGTCATCTGGTTGCGAATAGGCCGGCCAGAGAAGATGCAAACCATAATCGGAATAGAGATATTTGTCCACAGCATCCATGCATTGGATAGCGCGCTCTTTCGACGCCACACCGGAATAGACAGCCCAGCTTTGCGCATTCAAAAACAGTTTGCCTTCCCGGGATTCTCCGGAACCGATTTTTATCCCCTTTTTCGTAAAGCCGCGAATATACCATTCGCCGTCCCAGAGGACGGATTCAGCGGTTTTTTTCACTTTTTCGGCCATAGCTGAATATTTTTTCACATCGTCCATACGGTTTAATTCTTTGGCCGCTTCAATAAAAATATGAAGCGCCCAGTAATGCATAAAAGAAACCATACCGCTTTCGCCGCCGCCTAAATTGAGACAATCATTCCAGTCGGCGCGTAAACCCTGGCAGATGCCGCGCTGGCCGATATATTCCGCCGAGAAATCCAGAATTTTAGTTAAATGTTCATATACGGTGCCTTCACCTCCGTCGGCATAAGGCACCACAACATCAAAAAAGTCCGGTTCGCCGTTCTCCACCACCCACTCGCAGACCGAGGCCACCAGCCACAGAGCGTCATCGGCGCAAACATCCTCCAATCCGTGCACAATTTCATCGGCGCCGGGCGTGGGCACCACAGTGGGTAGTTTCACCCCCGGCAGCCTGCCTTCCTGCGGCTTAAAAACGGCCGGATCAAACAGGTGCAGACCGTAACCTTTACTGGTATGCCCTTTAAGCAGCTCTATGATGCGCTGTCTGGTTTTTTGCGGATTGGTGTGTACGACGCCCATAATATCCTGCGAAGTGTCGCGGTAACCGAGCCCCACACGTCCGCCCACTTCAATAAAAGAGGCAAAGCGCGACCAGACCACACAGGTTTCGGCCTGATACAGCGTCCAGATGTTGATCATAGTATCCAAACCCTGGTGGGGCGTGCGGCATTGGAATACGGATGTCTTTTGCCGCCAGTATTGTTTCAGTTCTTCAAAAGCGGCGTCCACATTGCTCAGATCGGAGTATTTCTTTTTGACGGCGTATCCGGCTTCCCGACGGGAACCAACGCCCAGCATAAAGATGAGACGCGTTTCCTGCCCCGGCTGAAGCTCAATTTGTTTGTGCAGGGCGCCGCAATGATTGCCGCCCAATTCCGTGCTTCCGGAAAGCCTGCCGCGCTCCACGCCGATGGGATTGCTTTCCGTACGGTAATGGCCGATAAAACGGTCACGTACGGCATCATAACTATCCGGTTTAAAATTGGAAGCGAAAAAATGGAAGGTCCACGGCTCGTAAAAAAAATCATACTCGATGATATCGTCTTTAAAATCAGAGCCGCTGGCATACAGGCTCATCTGAAAATTCTGGTTATCGATTTCCACATGATGAAAGGAAAATTCCACATAGGAAAAGACGCTCAGCTTGCGCGGACGACCGGATTCATTCTTGATTTTCACATCCCAGAGTTCCACATCGTCGTTCACGGGGATGAACAGGAGCTGCTCGGCCCGGATGCCCTGGTAGTCGCATTGAAATTTGCTGTAGGATAACCCGTGCCGGCAAACATATTTGGCCCGCTTAAAATCCTTGCCCACCGGCTGCCACGACAGCGACCAGTACTCTCCGGTTTCATCATCGCGCAGGTACACATAATGGCCCGGCCTGTCCAGTGGAATAGCGTTAGGCCGAAAGCGGGTAATGCGGTGATGTTCGGTGGATTTATAGAATGAATATCCCCCGGCATTGTGGGAGATCACCGTACACATATCTTTTACGCCCAGATAGTTGGTCCAGGAAACCGGTACATCCGGCCGCTCAATGACGTATTCTTTGTTCCCATTGTCAAAATAACCGTATTTCATCCTGTATTACCCTTCTTTTTCCACATTCTTAAACGGCACCAGCCAGGCTACCAAAAAAGACGGTATGGTGGCGGCAATGACCCAAATGAAGAAATATTTGTATCCCAATAAATCGCTGATATAACCGCTGATCATGGATGGCAGCATAAAGCCCAGGTTCATTACGGCTGTGGCAAAAGCGTAATGGGCCATTTTGTATTTCCCGGGTGCGATCTGTTGCATCATAAAAAGAATAACCGCTACAAATCCGAAACCGTACCCCAGCCATTCAATAGTGATAGCCGTGCAAACGATGGCAAAGCTGTCGGGCGTTGTAAAAGCCAGATAGGCGTAAACGGCGTCCGGCACATTGAAAGCCACGGCCAGAATGAGGATGGATTTTTTTAGCCCTTTTTTGGATACAAAATAGCCGCCCAGGATGGAACCCAGCACAAAAGCCGCCGCTCCGAATACGCCGTAAGCGATACCGATATCCGAAGTAGGCAGGCCCAGCCCGCCGTTTTCCCGCGCGGCCCGCATAAACAAAGGAACAATTTTGGTAAGCTGCCCTTCCGCCATGCGGAACAGAATAATAAAGGCGATGCCCCAGATGATATATTTTTTCTGGAAGAAGGTTTTGACCACATCCCAAAACGTGGCAAAGGCCTCTTTTACGTTTTTAACACCGTTGGCCGATCCTCCGCTGGGCAGCATCTTTAAATGATAAACACTGAGTAAAATGAGGATCAAACCGAACAGGCCCATCACCACCATCCAGGCTTCGGTAATCCCGATAGCAATTTCCAGTTTACCGGCCAGATATACCAGCGCGCCCTGCGAGAGTATTTTAGCCACGTTATAAAATGCCCCCTGCCAGCCCACATATTCCGCCTGCTGTTTTGGCGTAAGCGCGTTAATGTAAACCCCGTCGGCCGCAATATCGTGGGTGGCCGAATTAAAAGCGATAATCACGAACATAACCAGCGAGTAACGTAAAAATCCCTCCAGAGGCAGGGATAAGGCCAGGATTCCAAAGGCCACACCACCGATAAACTGCGTGGCTACAACAAAATGTTTTTTGGTTTTAAACATCTCCAGCAAAGGCCCCCACAGAGGTTTTAAAGTCCAGGGCCACATAACCAGCGTGGTAAAAAAGGCAATTTGAGTGTCGGAAAGTCCCAAACTTTTATACATCAGTACGGAAACGGTGGACGTTGCCACAAAAGGCAGCCCTTCGGAAAAGTAGAGCGTGGGAACCCAGGTGGCGGGGTGCTGTGATTTGAATTTATCTTTTATCATCAATGTCTTTCTGTCAATTTGAGTTTTGAGTCTACTCTAAAAAAGGTGCTACGAAAAAAATGTCACCCTGAACTCGTTTCAGGGTCTATTGATTTTATTGAATTTATGGATTCCGATCCCGGCGGGGCGGGACGGAATGACTTCTTCAATCCTTTTTAGAATGGACTCCGATCTATTTACTGCCTGCGTAATTTTTTCAACAATTCACCAAATATTTTAAAATGGCCTTCCGCAAACGCTTTTAAAAAAGAGAGAGACGCCCTGCGCGCCGCCACTCGCCAAATTTTATTCAATCAGCAACATTTTGCCCGAATAAAACCGGGCTGCCGCGTTTTGGGGATAAACCGCCAGGATATAGAAATAAATTCCGGAGGCCAGTCCGGCGGCATTGAATGTAACGTCGTATTTTCCGGCGACTTTTTGGCGATGCAGAAGCTGCCTGATTCTCCTGGCCCGGGTATCGTACACAGTAATATTTACCCTGGCAGAAAAGGGCAAATAAAAAGAGATGGTGGTAACCGGATTAAAAGGATTCGGATAATTTTTATAAATAATATGGTTTTGCGGAATAATCTCCGCCTTTTTTATTACCGTTGATATCGAATCCAGCAACTGCCGGGCAATTGTTTGCAAAAGAAGCTGTTTATGGTTGTACTCATCCTGTCCCAAAGCCCAGATCATGGCGCCGGCAAATGCGTTTTCCTTAATCCAGCGGCTTTTCAGCCCCACCGAAAGAGTGTCGTCAAAGGTGATCAGTTTTGTTTTTGCGCTGTTTTGCAGATAGGGAACTTTAGCCGCTTCATCCCAAAAGTATTCCCAATCGCTGTTATCCAACAACGGCGCGATCTGATAATAAAACAGATCACTCACCTCGCCGCTAAAAGATTGGTATAATCCGCCGCTGTTGAATTGTTTGCCGTAAAAAGGGATACCGACGGTTAACCTCTTTTTAGGAATGCGCCGGATTACATTCAGATAGCGCATTCCCGTGTCCACAGAACCACAGACATCGCCGGGTGGCTGATACAAAGGTGCATTGTGCCCGCTATGCGCAGACCAGCTGCCATGAAAATCGTAACACATGGCGTTAAACCAATCGACCTGTTCCTTAAGAAGATCAAAATCGAACCATTGGCCGTAATAGTCGCCCACGCTTACGGCCATTGTAAGCAACCATTCGGGGTTTTCTGCATCGAAGCGGAGGCGTACTTCTTTGATCAATTTCGTTAAATTTGCTCTGTCTTTTTCGGATTGGGGAAATTCCCAATCAAAATCCGCTCCATCGTATCCATTGGTACGGATAAAATCCACCAGTTCATCTATGAAACGTGCCCGCTTCAGGGAATCCGCTGCCATTGGCGAAAATCCGTCGGAATCACTCCAACCGCCAAGGGCGATTAATACCTTAACATTGTTATTATGCGCCAATTCGAGAAGCTGCGCGTTAACCAAACCGGAAGGAACAACCAAATGCCCTTCAGCGTCCGGCCAGGCGAAGGCGTGGTTAATATGCGTTACATATTCATATTTTATTTCCGAAGGCGGGTAGGCTGCGCTTTCCCAGTAAGGATAGTAACCGATAATTGTGAAGTGAGCATAAACATTTATAAACAGTAATAAAATTGCGCATACACTTAGAATGAACCGCTTAAAAAAAATCTGTTTTTTTAAAGGTTGGTATTTTTGATAATCGATTGATTTTATCTGAGATGCCATCATTATTCACACTTGTCCGATTAAGCGGCGATTATTTCTTTTTCCTGTTTCGAGAAGTTTGGAAATTTTCTGTTGATTTGTATCCATAAAAAAACCGGAACCGTCCGGTTGAACGGTTCCGGCAATCGATTTACTTGATCAGCAGCATTTTCTTTACAGCGCTTTTGTTGCCCTGACGCAGAAGCACAAAATAGGTGCCGCTGGGCTGGTTTTTCATATTAATGGTTTTACTGTACGTTTTGGCCGTCTGATATTCGTTATCCAGCAGAGTAACAATTTCCTGCCCCAAAACATTGTACACCTTCAACGTTGTCGGTCCGGACTGATCCAGTGTGTATTCGACGGTTGTACTGGGATTAAAGGGGTTAGGATAGATTCTGTTCAGACGGAAATCGGCCGGAATGGAAGGATTGAATTCATCGCCAAGAGCAGTGATGTACTGTGATTCCGGCAGCGGCCATACCGGAACCCAATCTTCCTCGGTGCCCACGTTGGTTAATTT
>DRQG01000063.1 GCA_011369465.1 Caldithrix abyssi | reverse complement strand
TTCAATCCACGCTCCCGCGGGGGGAGCGACAGGATGGCGCGGCGGCCATTCCCAATACGGCGGGTTTCAATCCACGCTCCCGCGGGGGGAGCGACAGGATGGCGCGGCGGCCATTCCCAATACGGCGGGTTTCAATCCACGCTCCCGCGGGGGGAGCGACTTAAGGAGGAACTATGCTCAATCATGTCGATGTGCGTTTCAATCCACGCTCCCGCGGGGGGAGCGACCGGTTTCAGCGGACTTTCCCACTCCACGCCTTGTGGGTTTCAATCCACGCTCCCGCGGGGGGAGCGACGGCTTCCGCCGCATCATGCAGTAATGCGGCCAGACGTTTCAATCCACGCTCCCGCGGGGGGAGCGACGACTTCTTCCAGAATATATTCTTTCTTCTCCGAGGGTTTCAATCCACGCTCCCGCGGGGGGAGCGACGGACGATCTAAGCGGAAACAATAGAAATGCAACGCGTTTCAATCCACGCTCCCGCGGGGGGAGCGACATTGTATATGATGATTTTTTCCAAGACTCGGTACTGTTTCAATCCACGCTCCCGCGGGGGGAGCGACGGCTGGACATCAGCTACGGCCAGAACGACAATATCGGTTTCAATCCACGCTCCCGCGGGGGGAGCGACGACGTCACCTTCGTATCGCGTCTGACCAACATTAAGTTTCAATCCACGCTCCCGCGGGGGGAGCGACAGTGATCACCCGCGAAGAAAAACGGGCGGCTATGGTTTCAATCCACGCTCCCGCGGGGGGAGCGACTGTATCAAACCGATAAATTTTTTCACCAACTCGTGTTTCAATCCACGCTCCCGCGGGGGGAGCGACTGTACTTCCGCAAAGCCTTTACCTGCAAGGCCTCAAACATACCTTTTTGCGAACCTGACTAAAAGTATTCCGAAGCTCTATACAATAAAAGTACATAATCTTAATAAAAATAGTATGATAAGATGCATTAGTTCAATAAACAAAAGTATTGTGCGCTTCAGGTTCGCATAAAATTTTATACGATAAGCGTACCCTCTACATCGTAGGTCTCTTTTGCACCGATGTGTTCAACCCGGCGTTTCCAGTTGGAACCTAAAAAATAGAAACGCAGGCTGTCTTCCTCTTCATTGATTTCATCGATCAGCTTTTGCCGAATTGCAGCCCATTGCGCCGGATCAACGGATAATTCGAAAACAGAATACTGAACGCGTTGTCCGTAATTCGTGCAAATCTTTGCCACGCGGCGCAGCCTTTTGGCGCCCTTTTTTGACGCGGTGGCAATATCGTAACTCACCAGTACCATCATAGAATTTACCTCCAAACAAACGGCGGATATCCGTCCAGATCGCCCCTCAGATATCTGGCCAGCAGCCGGGCCTGACTAAAAAGAATCAATCCAATTGCTATTTTTTCCTGCATAAATGGGTGAAAGACCTCGTCCCTTTTGCGCTCCTGATAGGCTGTAAGTACGGTTTTGCGGGTTTCATCGGTCATAACCACTGCGCCCGATTCCGTTTTGGTGAAGCCGTTTTTCTTTACCTGCCCCAAATTGATCAACGAAAGCGCTAACCGGTCGGCAAAAACGGGACGCAGTTCCTCCATCAAATCCAACGCCAGGCTCATCCGGCCGGGCCGGTCGCGGTGCAAAAAACCCACAGCAGGGTCCAGGCCTACCGATTCCAAAGCGGAGCGGGCGTCGTGATAAAGCAAGGTATAAATGAAAGACAGCAGGCAATTTACCGGATCCAGCGGCGGGCGGCGGTTGCGATTTTTAAAATTGAAGTTTTCTTTATCCGCCAGAATAAAATGATCGAATACGCTAAAGTACCTGTTAGCGGCGCGTCCTTCTATGCCGCGCAGTTTGTCCAGATCGTTTTCGTTCTGCAGGCTTATAAGTTCCCGTTTTAATTCGCCTTGCACTGTTTCCAGCGCGCCGCTGTTCACTTTTTCTCTGTGGTCGCGTAACAGGCGGTTAATAACTACCAACGTATTGGCCAGTTTCCCGACCAGAAAAGCGCGGGCGATTTCCGCCGAGGCTTCGTTGCTATCTGCCCGACGGAATTGTTCTCTGCGCAGCAGAACGTTGCCCGAAACCGGGCCCTGCGCTCTGGCCAAAAAGCGGCCGTGCGTTGAGAGGAAGCTTAAAGTCACATCGTTTTCGGCGCAGTGCCACATCAGAAAAGGGCTTACCGTTACCGGCCCAAAGCAAACGATGGAATCCAGCGTATGAATCGGCAGCCGCAGCCGCACCTGACCGTCAATCTTCACGGCGACGGTTTCGCCGTCTTTAAACAAATACGCGTTTTCCGTTGTAACGTACAAGGTGTTTAATAGTTTTTTCATAACAGTGTTTTGTATATTTTTTTAACATAGTTTTGTACCTTCCCGTGCTGCCCGGAGGCTTTGGGAAGACAGATATCCCGCAGTGAACAGTTCAGACATTTTTTAGATTCTTCAGCGGGCGGTAAATCCTGCGAAGCAATCAGCCTGTGTACCTTTTCACATGTATCTTCGGTTAAACGACGCAGGCTTTGGTAAAAAACGATCTGCTGCCGTCGGCGATTTTTACCGTAAAAAAGGGCGCCTTCGGGAATGTCAATTTCCAGCATTTCTTCCAGGCACATAGCCTGAGCGCATAACTGTACCTGATCCGAGGAATCGCTTTTAGGTTTGCCCCGTTTGTATTCAACGGGAAAAACGTTCCAATAACCTGAGCGCCCCGCCAGCCGGACGCCATCCCCTTCGGTTTTGCGGAATTCCACCACATCGGCCTGACCGGAAAGCCCCAGGCGCGCGGATGAAAGGCGTAAACCGCGGGCAATAAGCAGGTCGTTGCGTTTCTCGGAAAATTCGCTATGCACTTTTTCGTGTAAAATCCGCCCAAGAGCGGTCAGTTCATTTTCTTCCCAACTCATTTCCATATACGCCAGCGCGCATTGGCGCGGGCAGAACAAATAATGCTGCAAGGCGGAAAGCTGAATATAATCCTCTTCGGCATACATCAGAGCATTTCCATTAATTCAACGCCGTCCGGCAGACGATCGCGCTCAATACGCACTTCATACTGATCGAAGCTACGCGGCGGCAGACCGTCGTCTTTGCGGATAACTTTAACCAGATCGAACAGTTTATGGGCGGGAGCGTTACCCAGCATACCGTCGTGTTTGAAAACGATAAGCCGTCGGGCGTTCATTTTACCGCGCGCTGCTGAGTGGTCATGGTCGTACATATTAATCAACGCCATCCACAGCATCTGCAAGTCGTCTTCGTTAAAACCGGTGTTTTGGGCAAAATGGGCGGAAATATACCCTTCGGTTCGGTATAAACCGTAATGGATAAGCGCTTTTTTGCCGATGGTACGATTATCGCCTTTTTGTTTTTTCGCTTCCGCTTCCGTTGCCACGGCCATCCGTGTTATAGATAATTCGTTGGGCATAATGGGGTCGATGCTTTTGGCAAAATTAATTTGTACCGGCCCGCGCACCTGACCGCAGTTGAATTCTTTTAAAGACATCACCGCTCCAAAAGTACGCACGTCGTAAAAGTTTTTACACATCCAATCTCGGGCATTTTCTATGGTCGGGTTATCGTTTCCTTCGTCCTTAAGGGCAATATAGGCTTTTTCCTGTTGTTTGGTCAGAATGGCTTTTTCTTTTACATAAATGCAGAACGGAGCCTGGTCCTTGTGAACAATTTCCACAAAATTGCGAATCTTTCTTTTAATCGAAACGTCGGTTACCAGACCGTGCGAGGTTTCAGCGTCCATTCGGGGCATATTGCCGGCGTCCGGGTCGCCGTTGGGGTTTCCGTTTTCCACGTCAAACAGATAAACAAATTCGTAACGATTTTTTATGGCTTCCATAATTTCCTCCAAAATAAAAGGTTTTGTTTATGCAAAATATTGAAGAAGCTTCAAAAATGCGTTGCCTCTTTAAAAGTGTCAAGCAGGCTGCATTTAAACTTCGGCTTCATCCGCAAGGGCTTCGGGTTGTTCTTTCTTTTTGAAAAAATCCTGCCGTTGATGATAATAGCCGATGGCGAATTCGCCCTGATCCTCCAGTTTGAGAGTGGCCGGGAACGCCTCCAGTTTTTCCATAACTTCGCCCAGCTCTTTTTCCCGTACAACGGCCAGACCGGGGTTTTCGCTTTTTAGTTTTTTCAGATGATTTTGTGTAAGACGCAGCAACACGGGAAATGCCGTGCGCGGCGTGGTGGAAGCGGAAGAAAAATAACGGTCTTTGACAGTGGCGTTCAGATTGCCACCGGCGGAATCTTCCTGAATTTTCTCCAGCAGGGCAAACAAACGGCCCAATAAATAAGGTAAGGCGTTGCGATTCTTGTCTAAAGACATAGCGAGCTCCTTTTTATAGTTACGATTTAAAATGGCTTTGATAAAGGCGGCGCGGTAATAGTTCAGCTTTCTGGTTTTTTCCGTATCCTGTTCGGCACGCAGACGGGAAATAAGCAGGGCCAGCAAATTGGACGGATAGGGGCCGCCGGAAAGGATGCTGTGCAGAAACGGCCCGGCCAGGTTGGGCGCGATATTATCGCTTTTATGTTGAACAGCCGTTTCGATAAGCAATTGCCAGGCCGAAGGATAAGCCGTTTCCCGTTTTTCGTTTTGTCGCACAATCTGCAAATCGGCAAAATGGCGGCCGATATGCAGGGCGATTTGTTCCACATCATCCACGTACCAAAACCGTACGGAAATACGGGCGGCGTTGGGCGCCAAACCGAGCACGAAAAAGCGGCCGCTGTTCTCCAGCTCCGGCGGCAGTTTACCCCGGCGAACGGAATGCAAAAAGGCTTCCAGATCGGCGCTGCGGCCTTCGTCTTTCCGCGGGTCCATAATCTGGCCGAAATATTCGGCAAAACGGTCGTTGGTTTCGGCCCAGTACAGGGTACGCGTATCGGCGATGGTAAGATTGTAACTACGGTTATCTAATAAATAGTTTAGCGCGCCGGCGATAGCAGAAGCTGCTGAGGCGGAAATGGGAGCGTTTTCATTTTTTTCAAAATTAAAAGATTCGCCAGCATTGAAATTACAAGAAATTAATGGTATGTCGTTTTTTCCTCCCACTCCCTTTTTGATAGTGGGATGAAGTTGAGCAATACCGGTTATTTCACCGCTAACGAGACAAATGCCCTTTTTAACTTTTTGTCCTGTCGGCGCTAAAGGATAGTATTCTTTCCAGATATTTTTAACTTCTTTAATTCCAAAGACTGTGTCTTCTTCAGATTCATATATGCTAAAAACAACAAAGCTGTTTAAAAAATCATCCCAATATTCAGAATTTTTTAATAAATCAATGTTTGAACTTTTAAGACAGAATGTTTTGACAGCTTGTATTGCCGAATGGTTTTTTTGAGTGGTGGAAGTGATCGTATCTATCAGTTCGATAAACGCTTTGTTGTGTTTGGGCATCCTTTCTTCCTGGCCGGTATTTGTATTCTTTCTCATTCCGATAATATAATCTGTTTTATCCCACAAAAAATAAGGTTTAATGCCGTTAGCTCTTTTCCCATCAAATTTGGGAACGGTTATTTTAACGGGTCTTACGTTCCTGCCGTCCGTTACTCTCAAGTCCTGAATCGGTCGATCCTTATCAAATAGTTCGCCGTTTTCCGTCAAAACAATTTTAAAGCTGATATTCTCTTTGCTGAAACCCGGCTCGCAAATATCGACCTGCGGATTATCCAGCAGACGGTTGTAAAAACGGGTGAGTTCCTGAAGAATCATTGGCGCACCTCCGCGGAATCGGGGTGAGGAATATGCACCACGCCGTTAATCATTTTGGCGTGGAAAAATTTAGGCCGGATGTGTTTCGGATCGCTGTAATTCATATCGTACAGCATCCAGCCCAGGTCGCGCTCTCCGGATAGAGGCGAGGTGGGAATTTCATCAACCGGCTCAAAATAAGCGGAAAATTCGCGCGTTCCCAAATACGGCTGATAAAAGCACTGTCCTTTGGCCAGACGTCGGTTAAATATATCCAGATGTTTCCCTTCGTTCAGGCCGTCCTGTTCGAGCGCTTCAAAATGAGCTTCGATCACATAGGCCACGTTACGCAGCACCATAGCCGCCCTTTGTTGACGCCTATCTTCGATAAAAATTTCCACAGGCGAGCGGCCGTCGCGCATAGCTTTAACCACCGTATTCCTGGACAGCTTATTTTCCAGCTCGTTGCGGCGGATATTCTCGAAACGTATCGGCTTCAGAACGTGAATACGTTCTATTACCCAGCGGATCGAGGGTTTCCAGTAGATGGCTTCGATCACCGCCCGGGCCGCCGAAGGGGTCATCACGTCGTAGCTGACGCGTTCTACCTTCATTTCGGGGCGGGTAAAACAGGCGCGCTCGCCCCAAACTTTTAATTTGACTCCGTAGCTCATACTTACCCTTTCTATATTATGAGTGATTCGGATTGTAAAAATTCAGGTTGGTCGGGGTTCAAACCAACTTTCGAATCGTAAATATCGGGGTTGATCAAAACGAGATACTGTCCGTCCTGGAAAATATCTTCGATCACGCCTGCCTTATACAGACTTGCGAAAACGTGTTCTCTAATATTGACCAGATAACGCTGTGTTTCGCGGCGTAAATCGCGCGGAACAATACCCTGATAACAATTACGCAGCTTTTCAATGGTTTCGCGTCCGCCGTCCTCGTAGGGCACGATAATCGATATGGTTTTATCGTTGATGAGCGAAAAATCTCTGCTGATGCGCCGAAAAGGAATGGCGTCCGGCGTTGAACGACAGGCTTTCAGAATATGCTTTTTGTCCATTTGATGGGCATGGTACTGTTTATTATAAAAATCCTTGAAATAAAAATCGACGGCTTGCAGACTTAACACATCCTCCGGAAAGACTTTCATAGCATACAACCCTGATTCGGCGCTGTGCCGCAGATGTCCGGGCGGGGGCGGCGTATCGGTTTCGAACACAAAAAGGGTTCCGGTTTTCATTTTTCCCTCTCTGTTGCATCGTCCGGCGGCCTGGGCAATGGAATCAATGCCGGCAACAGCCCGGAAAACAACGGGAAAATCCACATCTACTCCTGCTTCAATGAGCTGGGTGCTTACCACGCGGCAGGGCAGATTTTCTTTAAGTTGTTGGCGGACGGTTCGCAAAATGTCGCCGCGATGCTTGGGGCACATCATTGTGCTTAAATGAAAGCATTGATCGGCTTGTACCCGATGCGTTAATTCCTGGTAAAGCAAGCGTGCTTCCTTGCGGGTGTTCACAATGGTTAAAACGCGTTCGTATTCAGCTATTTTTCCGGCCAGCCCTGGGATATCGCTTTTTCCCGCAAGAGATTTTACGATCACGCGTTTAAAATCACGGTAAAGTTTCTGTGGATCGGGAATAATTTCGCGCACTTCACTTAGCCCTTCTCTAAGGAAATTCGATTTTATCAAGGCCGGCTGGGTAGCGGTGCAAATTACCGTGCTGCAACCGTATTCTTCCGTTAATGTTTCAACAACTTTTAGCGAAGGGTTCATCATTTCCGGCGGCAGCATTTGGGCTTCGTCAAAAATGAGAACGCTGTCGGCCACATTGTGCAGTCGTCGGCAGGCCGAACTGCGGTTGGCGTAAAAGGATTCGAAAAAGCGCACATTGGTTGTTACGATGATCGGGGCGTCCCAGTTTTCCGCCGCTAAACGGTTAAAGGGCGTTTCGTTTTCAGTGTGCGGTTCCAGATTACTGTGGTGTTCCAGTACAATATTCCTGCCGAGAGGCGCAAAGATATCGCGGAACACTTGCGCGTTTTGGGTTATTATGCTGGTGTATGGGATTATGTAAATAACGCGCCGCAAGCCGTGTTTTAGGGCATGCCGCAGAGCAAAGGCCATAGAAGCAATGGTTTTACCGCCACCGGTTGGAACAGTTAGAGAAAAAATGCCCGGCGTTTGTTCAGCTGCCTTAAGACAAAGTTCCAAAATTCTATTTCTGTCTTTGTTTATTTTCGTCTGTTCTTTCTTTTTAAGTGTTTCTAAAAACTTGTCAAATTGCCCTGTTACCTTTTCTAGTGTAATAGGTTGCTTGCGTTGTCTATTTTTCAAAGGTTCCATATACTGTTCGGTATCAAGAAAATCGGCATCGGTTAGAACGGAGAACAGCATACGGATGAGAAACTGAATTTTGAAAGGGTCTAACTGTTTTTTCTTGGATTTTTCGGTTATAAAATCGACCGGACTTAAAGGAGGAAGTTGTTTAACCAGCCATTCCAAAATAAGATTGTAATCAGCAACCGTTTTTTCCAGGCGGCGGGCCAGCACCGCGTCTCCTTCTCCTTTTCCGTCAGGCAGGCCGGCATGGTGGCCCGCAACAATATAGGCCAGAATTAGGCCCGCTTGCGGGCCGTAATGTTGCAACAAAAATTGTGCTCCGGCTGTAGAGTGATCCACATGGCCCGGCGATTTTCCTTCCAGATGCGCTTCCGTATCAAAACCGCTGGCCAAACGTATCCGCCGCTGGAATGCGGGCGAAGCTTTACCAAGATCATGGGTTAAACCAAGCGTTCGTCCTAATTTCTGCAATCCGAATACGCGGGAAAATTTTTCAGCTATGGAAGCAGTACCGGATAAATGATCGCTAAGCAAATGCGGCTTGTCAAATGTGCCGTCGCTTAACATACGCGCATGGGCAATAATTTCGTTTAACGGCATGGCTATCCTTTTTTAATAAAGAGGGAAAAAGCAGAAATATTAATATAAAATAGTATTACTGTAATATAAGATCAACAAAAAAAGGATTAGAAGAAAAAAGTACGAAAATGAATCTATAAATAATCTTAGGTTTTTTTATATCGGATATAGTTACTAAATATAAAAGGACTTTACCCATAAGCCGGACCAAGTAAAGCTTAGTTCCCAACCGTTTCCGATCCTTTAAAAAAATATTATAGACGTTTTTTTTCTTATCAAAGTAAGGATAAAATCACTATTTATTTTAAAATGTATTTATCTTTTCTATCTGTTTGTCATTAAAATCTTTAATATACATTACCGGTTTATCACCGGTTTCGCTAACTTTTATCAATCGTACCGCCATCCCGCCGCCTTTGGCCAGGGCGGCTTTTAACGTATCTGCGCTTGTTGCTGCACAGGTTGTTATTTCTACGGGCAGAGGATTGTCCTGCCAGTCGGCGCCGGAACCGTCGCAGTAAATTTCCGCCCGATAGGTTTTACCGGCCTGCAGAAAGGATAACGGCAGTTCCAGCAGGCGCGCCTGCTCATCCGTTACGGCGCCGATATACCAGTCCTCGCTGTGTTTGTCTTTGCGGGCAATAGCCACATAATCGCCGATACGCGCCTGAAGAACATGGGTGGCGCTCCAGTCCACCGGCACATCTTCGATAAAACGAAACGCGGGTTGATTTTCATAGTTTTCGATTAAATCGGCGGCCATTTGCAATGGGCTGTACAACACAACATACAAAGCCAGTTGTTTGGCCAAGGTGGTATGCACGCGGCGGTCCGGTCGTCCGGCCTGCTCAAAGGTCAGGTCGAAGATACCGGGTGTGTAATCCATCGGTCCGGCCAGACCGCGGGTAAAGGGCAGAATGGTGGTGTGCTCCGGCGGATTGCCCTCGCTCCAGGCGTTATATTCCATACCGCGCACCCCTTCGCGGGTCATCATGTTGGGCCAGGTGCGGGAAAGGCCCGTGGGTTTGATCGGTTCGTGCACATCCAGCATGATGTGGTGTTGTGCCGCCTTCTTGACCACCCTTCTGTAATGATTGACCATAAACTGCCCGTGGTGATGCTGACCTTCGGGATGCATTTTACCGGCGTATCCGGTTTTGACCGCCCGAACACCCAATCGTTCGTAATAGCGGAAGGCGCTGTCCAACTGTGCTTCGTAATTGGGCACATTGCCCCCGCTTTCGTGGTGACCGATTATGCGGACGTCTTTTTCTTTGGCATAACGGGCCACTTCTTCCATGTCGAAATCGGGGTAGGGCTTGGTAAAGTCAGGCGTATTTTTGCCGCTCAACCAGGTTTCCCAACCCTCGTTCCAACCTTCGATCAGCAGACCGGGGATGTTATGCCGGGCCGCAAAGTCAATATATTGTTTGGCGCGTGCCGTTGTCGCGCCGTGTTTGGGCCCCTGATGCCAGGTGAAAACGCCGATGTGCATACCCCACCAGATGCCCACATATTTCATGGGTTGTATCCAGGATGTATTCTCGATCTTAGAGGGTTCGTTCAGGTTTTGTATCAGGTGGGATGTGAGCAGCCCTCCGGCGTCCCGGCTGAGTTGGATGGTGCGCCAGGGCGTTTGCAGCGGCAATTTGGCTTTTACTTTAATGCCGTCCGGCCAGGGCACCAGATCGCATTCCAGAACATTGTTGGTCTCGTCCGCTTTTTTCAATGTCATGCCGGCATAGTCGGTTAAATCGGCTTCGTGCAGGTTGAAGTGAAGGCCGTCTTCCCGGCGAAAAGTGACGGGCGTATTGGCCGTTTTAAGGCTGTCCATGGGACCGTTTTGATAAAGCATTTCGTAGCTGTCATAATTTGCCGGTGTCCACCATACTTCGGGCTTGCCGGCAATATGAAATTGGGTTTTTTCGTCCGTAACAAATACGCTGTCAACGCCATCCCAGTCGGGGATCCGATAGCGGAATCCGACGCCGTCATCATAGACCCGAAAAACAATTTCCATTGGGCGATGGGCAGTGTCCTGTTGCCGTAAAAGAATGGTGAGTTGATTATAATTATTCCGTATGCTGTCCGTAAACCCCCAAACCGGCCGCCAGACCTGAGAAAAGGAGGCGGATTCCGACGAAAGAAAAACCAGGTTGCTATCCAGGTGGGAGTACCCTTTAAACCGCAGGCCCATTTTGGAAGGGCTAATGAGAGAATGACCGTGATAAAAAAGGGAATAATAAGGGATACCGCCCTTGAGTTGAAACACCAAACGCACTTTGCCATCCGGTGAAGTTGTTTCCTTATGCATGTTTAGCGAATCGAGACCACAGCTTGAAATTGAAAAAATACTAAAAAATGTTACAAAGGATAGGGAAAAGAAACGCATAATTATCTCCCGGAAAAAAATATTAATAATTCAATTATGGCAGATTTCGAATTTTGAACTCAAGTCTTGCTGGTCACAACCCTGCTTGCTTTTTGGATATGCCGGGTTTAAATTAATAATGTAAGCGTTTACATTCCACTTTTTTTATTTTTATTGGCGGTAATATGTTTCGTATCAGCTTATGGCTTATTGCATTGTTCTTATTTTCCTGTTCCCGGAGCAGTGAGAAGCAAAATATCCTGCATTTCTGGGCGATGGGGGCCGAAGGGGAAGCCGTCCAGCAGTTAATTCCCGGTTTTGAAAGAGAAAATCCATCTGTAAAAGTTCGCGTACAGATGGTGCCCTGGACCTCAGCTCAGGAGAAACTGATTACCGCCTTCGCCAGTGAAAACCTTCCCGATGTCTTTCAACTGGGCAATACCTGGATTCCTCAGTTTGAGGCTTTATATGCCTTGCAACCACTGGATGATTATATAAATACCTCAAAAAATGTAGCAAAGTCGAACTATTTTTCCGGAATCTGGGAAACCAACCAAATAAATGAAAAGCAATACGGCCTGCCCTGGTATATCGATACTCGGCTTCTGTTTTATAGGAGTGATATTTTACATAATGCCGGTTACGAACATCCCCCGCAAAGCTGGGCTCAATTATATGAAGTGTGCCGTAAAATAAAGAAGCGCACGGGAAACTACGCTATTTATTTACCCACAAACGAATGGGCTACATTTGTCATTTTCGGTCTTCAAAATGGGGCTACGTTGTTAAAGGATCATTACACGCGGGGTAATTTTTCTCAGCAAGAATTTAAGAAAGCCTTTGATTTTCTCATCCGCTTTCATCAAGAAGGTCTGGCGCCGCAGGGGATTTCGCAGGTGACCAATGTTTATCAGGCTTTTGCCGAAGGGTATTTCGCCATGTATATTTCCGGCCCATGGAATCTGACAGAATTTCAACGCCGCATGAAGGGAAAATTAGCCGATAAGTGGATGACGGCTCCCTTACCCGCGCCGGATTCGGCCGGGGTGGGGTTATCTCTGGCCGGAGGATCCAGCCTGGTTATAGCCCGTTCTTCAGCAAAAAAGGATCTCGCCTGGAGTTTTATTGAATACCTTTCACGCCCGGATGTTCAAATCGAATTTTATCGTATTGTTTCCGATCTACCCGCGGTACGTCAGGCGTGGGAAAACCCGGTCATAAAAAACGATCCCTATTTAAAAGCGTTTTTCGTTCAGTTTGCGCACACCAGCGCCTTGCCAAAAATCCCGGAATGGGAGCAGATCGCCTTTTCCAAATTGCAGCGGTATGCCGAGCTGGCTGCGCGAGGCATAATTTCTACGGAAGAGGCGCTTAAACAACTGGATGACGATGTGGATCGTATTCTGGAAAAAAGGCGCTTTTTACTAAATAGCAGAAAAAAACCATGAAAGTGTTGAAGCATACAGCTCGAGGGCACAATCCATCGTATCGTTATGCCGCCCGTCTGTTTTTGACACCGGCGTTAACGGCCATATTTTTGTTCTTCTTTTTGCCCGTTCTGGCTGCTTTTGTCATTAGCTTTACGGATCTGGATATCTATGCACTGGCAGATTCTGCTCGTTTGCGTTTTATCGGCCTGGACAACTATCGTCGTCTGATCGGCGATCCGCTTTTTTGGACTGCGATGAAAAACACATTTTATTTCGTAGTTACCGCCACGCCACTTTCCATTGCTGTTTCGCTGGCTGCGGCCATTCTTCTCAATTCCCGGCTGATACGCTTTAAGGCGATCTTCCGCTTGAACTACTTTTTACCGGTTGTAACCACACTTGTGGCGGTGGCTGTGATCTGGCGGTTTATTTATCATCCCCGCTTCGGATTGTTGAACTATGCTCTCGGATTTGTGGGAATAAACCCCATAGATTGGCTGGGTGATCCGCGTTGGGCCATGCCGGCGATAATTCTTATGGCTGTGTGGAAGAACTTCGGCTATAATATGATCATTTTTATTGCCGGGTTACAGAATATTTCGGATGAGTTGTATGAAGCGGCACAGATCGAGGGGGCCGGCCCCTGGAAGCAGTTTAAATACGTAACTCTTCCTCTTTTGGCGCCAACTACACTTTTTGTTTCGGTTATTACCATGATCGGTTTCTTTCAGCTCTTTGCCGAACCCTATGTGATGACTCAGGGCGGGCCTGTGAATAAAACCTTGAGTATCGTTCTGTATATGTATCAGGAAGGGTTTCGCTGGTGGAATATGGGTTACAGCGCCGCTATCGCTTTTGTGTTGTTCG
>DRQG01000062.1 GCA_011369465.1 Caldithrix abyssi | reverse complement strand
CGGCTCAATCGCAGATTTGGAAAGAAGACTTGCTGAGCATAATAAAGGTCTGGTAAAGTCGACAAGAAAGCGCAGACCGATGAAGTTAGTCTATCGAGAAGTGTTTGAAGATAGAAGCTCAGCGCTTAAACGAGAGAGGTTTTTAAAAACAGGCAAAGGCCGTGAATATTTGCGGACTTTAGGATATTAGAAGAGGTCTGCAACCCGCCTTAGGCGGGCGAATCCGGCCGTCGCCTCATCCTTGGAAAGACTCAGGATGGCATTCAATTAATTCTATATGACACCTGATCTTCAAAGGAAACAAATTACTATGTCAGGCTGAGCCCGTCGAAGCCTGGCGAAAAATAGCGCAGAAACACTGCCGGGGTGGTGGAATTTGGTAGACACAAGGGACTTAAAATCCCTCGGGCCCTAAAGCCCGTACCGGTTCAAGTCCGGTCCCCGGTACAATAAAAACAAGGACTTTTGGAATGTGTTTAATTGCCATAAGTCCTTTTTTTATTCCCCGGAATGATCGTTTTCCGTTATTTCTTCATTTGATCCACTCCAACCCGATCTGCTTTTTCAAGCAGCTCTAATTTTCCATAGAACATCTTAAAGGAAATTGGCCGCATCCAGAATGGAAGGTTTTTGAGGAATTTAAATGTCAAATCGTTTCGAAGACCAAAGGCAAAGCACAAGATGGCTGGAACAACGCCGGAGCTCACCAAATATCCCGCGAGTTTAGCATGTTGAGAACCTCCTCTCTTTTAGAAAAAATTTTGATTGTTGCTTAATAAAAAATTCATATATGTTCAATATATATCTTTAAAAAATATTGATATAGCTATGTTTAATGTTTATATTAATGTTCAAAAATGTTCTAAAAATATAACGCAAGGTTTATTTGTATGAATCAGGACTTAAGAAAAAAATTCATTCTCGATACGGTTGAAAAAAACGGCGAAGTGTCGATTAATCAAATAGTTGAGCAGTTTAAAGTTACCGGTATGACCGCCCGCAGGGACATTGCCGAACTGGTGGAACGCGGATACCTGCTGCGCACTCACGGCGGTGCTGTAAAAAATGATCCGCTCTCAAATATGTTTAGTTTTTCCAGGAGGATTGACCGATACAAAGAAAAGAAAATCGCCATAGGACGACGTGCCGCCTCGTTCGTCAAAGATAATGACACAATTTACATCGATAGCGGTACAACGACGGTACGTATTTGCCAATATTTAAAAAATAAAAAAGGTCTGCGTATTATAACCAATTCTCTGCCGGCTGCTTCCGAATTGATTAACTATCCTGGTTGGAATGTAATTTTGATCGGCGGAAAAATCGTACCGGAAAGAAGATCCATTTACGGTCCCACGGCTGTTGAACAAGTATCGAGGTATCATGTTAAAAAGGCCTTTATCGGCACGGAAGGTGTTTCGCTAAAGGACGGTTTGACGGCTTATGACAGCAACGAATCAAATGTGAGCAAAACCGTTGCCACTTCTGCTGACCAGGTGTTTCTGTTATGCGATTCCTCTAAAATAGAAAAAGTATCCTTTTACAAATTCCTTTCCCTCACGGATATCGATGTATTGATAACGGATAAGGCGGTAGACAATGAAGTTGTCAAAAAATATGAAGAAGCTGATGTGAATATGGTGCTTGTAGGATGATCAAAATAGAAAAAAATATACAGGCATTGATCTTTGACTGTGACGGTACACTGGTGGATTCAATGCCTCTGCATTTTGAAGCCTGGCGGGAAACCTTTAAAAAGTTTGGCCGCTCTTATCCTCATGACTTTGTAAATGCACGCAAAGGCATGCGGGTAGCGGATGTAGTACGAGAGTATAACCGACATTATAACGACCATCTTAATGTGCTGAGATTTACTGCAATAAAGGAAGAAATAGCCTTAAAGCGTTTGCAGACCGTTAAACCCATTGAACCGGTGGCTGAAGTTGTACGGCATCATGCGGGTATTCTACCCATGGCTGTTTGTTCCGGCAGCCCGGAAAAAAGCGTGAGAATTTCCCTGCAGGCTGTCGGGTTAGCCGGGCTGTTTAAGGTGATACTGACCGCTGATGACGGTCTGGCCCCCAAACCGGCTCCCGATATGTTTCTTGAGGCCGCTCGTTGTTTAAACGTTGTACCGGAACGGTGCCAGGTTTTTGAAGATGGCGATTACGGTATAGAGGCGGCCGAAAAAGCAGGCATGATCGTAACGGATATAAGAAAGTATATTTAAATCTTAGGATTTCTTTTTGAATAGGAAAAAGACATTTTTTGGTTTCGGTCTGGGAGCTATCCAATCCGGGTTGATGCTGTTGGAAGCGACTAAATCGGGTAATTTCGATCGTTTGGTCATAGCCGAAATTAATGAAAAATTGGTCAGCGAAGTAAGGCACGAAGGAAATTCCATCATCGTCAATATTGCTACGGACAGCAAGATAGAAAAATTCCATATCAAAAATATTGAAGTGTATAACCCCCTAAATGCAGAGGATGTAAAAAAAATAAAAGCGGCCATCCGTTGCGCGGATGAAATGGCTACTGCCGTTCCGAGCATCGACTTTTATACGAAGGGCGAAAATTCTATTGTTTCTTTGCTGGCGGAAAACATCAATCCGGCCAGGCAACAAATACTCTATGCCGCGGAAAACAATAATTACGCAGCTGAAATTCTTTACAAGCAAATTCAACAGATAGCCGGGTCCGAAAAGTTGGTTAATTTTCAGCCCCTTAATACGGTCATTGGAAAAATGAGCGGAATCATACAAAATAAAGAAACCATAGAACGGCTTGACCTAAGCACGATTACCCGGGAAAGTTCCTATGCTGTTTTAGTGGAAGCATTTAACAGCATCATCGTCAGCAAAATTACTCTACCCGGCTTTACCCGGGGGATAGACGTCTTTGTAGAAAAAGAAAATCTCTTGCCCTTCGAAGAAGCCAAACTGTTTGGTCACAATGCGGTTCATTCGATGCTCGGCTTTTTAGCCGATATGAAATCCTATAACTATATGGATGAAATTAAAAATGACCAAATGTTGTGGGCCTACGGTGAAACGGCCTTTAAAAAGGAAAGCGGCGCATTCCTGGTAAAAAAATATCAACATCTGGGTGACTCGCTATTCACCGAAAGGGGCTTTGCCGCTTACGGCGAAGACCTGTTACAGCGTATGACCAATCCGTTCTTAAGGGATGAAGTACAAAGAATTTGCCGTGATCCGTTACGCAAGTTAGGATATGGCGACAGGTTGATCGGTACCATCAGAGAAGCGCTTAAACAGAAGGTTCAGGCAAATACCATCGCCAAAGGTGTTTTGGGGGGTATTTGTTTTTTGATAAAGAACAGACAGGAAAAAGGAATCCCGCTTCCGGAAGATATTTCTTGTTTAAGCAAAAACAGGGTGCGAGATATACTCATTTCTATTTGGGAAAAAGCGGAAGATGACGGGCTTAAAGATATGGTTCTGAGTTTAATTATGGCACAGTATGATGAATTTATGGAACAGTTTCATTTTGCGGGAAAAGGGAGCGGCTAAATGGCAAAAGCTGTAATTTTGCCCCGTCAGGGGAATACGGTAGAATCGTGTATTCTATTGTCCTGGAGAAAGAAAAAGGGTGATAAAATAAAAAAAGGCGATATCCTCTGCGAGGTGGAGACCGATAAAGCGGTGTTCGAAATAGAAGCGGAAGAAGAAGGGACGCTGCTTGAATTATTTTTTGAGGAAGGGGACGATATACCGGTTTTAACCCATATTGCGGCAATCGGTGAAGAAGGTGAGGACTATGAGAATTTACGCCCGGCTCAAACGGATATCCCTGAACAACCGCAGGAATCGCCGGTAAACCTTCCGGCACCTGAAACAGGACACAAAGAGAGTGAAGAAAAGATACCGGTTACTGAAAAAACATCAAACAACAGACGTGGCGTTTCGCCGCGGGCCAGACAATTAGCGAAAAAGCACGGCATCTCGCTTTCCGGAATACAGGGCAGCGGTCCTATGGGGCGGGTTATCGAAAGGGATGTTCTGAATGTAATGCAGATCAGGCAACCCTTGACGCCGGCAGCCAGGGAGGCGGTCTTGGTAACTGATGCACCCCTTCCTGCCGAGGGCAGCGGTTTGGGCGGCCGGATAACCAGGCAGGATGTTTTATCTTCTTCCCAGGCTGAACCGGAAAAGGATATTGTCCGGGAAGAGCCCCTGAAAGGTGTGCGTAAAATCATATCCGAGAGAATGCTGGCTTCCCTGCAAAATTCGGCGCAGTTAACGCTACATCGCAGCGCGGATGCGTCGGCTTTACTGGCTTTGAGGGCGGGTTTCAAGAAGAGCGCCCTCAATCATCCTTTTGCTTCGGTCAATATCAACGATCTTGTGATGTTTGCAGTGATAAAAATATTGCCCAATCATCCGGTTATCAACAGCTTGCTGAACGACTATACCGTTAAGTATTACAAAAACATCCATCTCGGTTTTGCCGTTGACACGAAACGCGGATTGATTGTTCCCACCGTAAAAAACGCGCAAAACTTCGATCTGCTTTCTCTATCCAAAGAGATAAAACGGCTGACGGAAGCTTGCCGCAATAATAGGATACACAAAGAAGACCTGTCCCCGGCCACGTTTACGGTTACCAACCTGGGTTCTTTTGGTATTGAGAGTTTCACACCGGTGTTGAATTTGCCGCAAAACGCCATTTTGGGTTTGAATGCGATCCATCTGAAGCCGGTTCAAACGGAAGCAGGGGTAGAATTTACCCCCCACATTGGTTTGTCGCTGACCATAAATCACCAGGTCATCGACGGTGCGGCAGGCACCGGTTTTTTACAGGAACTGGCGGAAGCAATAAAAAACATTAATATACTCGTTGCGATATAGCTGCTCGCAAAACAGGAGAGGACTTTGCAACAACACTATGATTTAATTGTTATCGGAAGCGGGCCGGGAGGCTATCTTGCCGCCGAACGAGCCGGCAATAAAGGACTGAAGGTTCTGCTCGTGGAAAAAGAAGAGCGGCTGGGAGGCGTTTGTCTGAACAGAGGCTGCATACCCACGAAAACCTGGCTTCATTCCGCCAAAATATTTTATAAAGCCCAAAACAGCGTACAATACGGTGTTTCTGTTTCGGGTGCAGAATACCATTTTGAAAAAGCAGTTGCCTGGAAAAACAAAGTTGTGGATTTAATGACCAAAGGCGTGTCTTTCCGCATGAAACGCAGCAAGGTTACAACGCTGAGAGGCTTTGCCGAATTTAAACATAAAAACACACTAAAGGTCGGCAGCAATGCCTACAGGGCGGACAATATAATCATTGCAACCGGTTCGTCTGCCGCTTTGCCTCCCATTGAAGGTATCGATAGGGAAAATGTATTTACCAGCGACACCATATTCTCTATTGAAAAGTTGCCCCGTAAAGCGGTTATCATAGGCGGCGGGGTTATCGGGCTGGAATTCGCCTCGTATTTTGGCATGGTGGGTGTGGAGGTAACGGTACTGGAAATGCTGCCGGAAATACTCCCCCAGGTGGATGTTGAAATCGCCAAAGCGCTGGGCAACGCGCTTAAAAACTGTACCATCATTACAGACGCCCGTGTACAAAGGATTGAAAACCGGTGGGTGGTTTATCGGAAAAACGGCAATGAAATGAGTTGTGAGGCCGATTTGGTGCTTCTGGCTGCCGGCCGGGCGCCCAATGTGCAGGGGCTTGGTTTGGAAAGATTAAATCTCGATTACAGCAGCAGGGGAATAGAGGTAAATGATAGAATGCAAACCAACATACCCGGCATTTTTGCAGTCGGAGATGTTACGGGAAAATCGGCGCTGGCCCATTCCGCCTATCGCATGGCTGAAGTGGCCGTAAATACCATAACAGGCATTAAAGACAGGATGCGTTACCATGCCATTCCCTGGGTCATCTATACATATCCGGAGTTGTCCGGCGTGGGATTAAGCGAAGCACAGGCCGCCGAGCGGGGATATCATACAAAATCAAAAACCCTGCAACTAAGAGCCAATGGCCGTTTTTATGCGGAACACGGAAGGGAACAGGGCCTTTGTAAGGTGGTGGTGGACGCCGAGAATAATCTGCTTTTAGGCCTGTTTCTACTGGGTGGTACAAATTCGGAGATCATTTACGGTGCGGCGCTTATGATCGAAGCGGAACTCAGAGTTAGAGATATCAAGGAAATCATTTTTCCGCATCCCACAGTATCCGAAGCCATTAAGGATACCTTATGGGAACTGGAAGATACACAGTAAGAACCAGCGGAGAACAGAATGCCAAAATCGATTTTAATTGATCCCGCCGACGTTAGAAAAGCCGGCATACTAAAGTTGCGGGACATTCCGTTAAACCAATATAAACCCGACTTTTCCCGTGAGGTTAAAAAATATGGCATCGAGGGATTAAGGCGTATTCTGATGGATATGCTGATCATCCGGGAATTCGAATACGCCTTGAATAAAATAAAAACGGAAGGCGTGTACCAGGGCGTCAAATATAATCATAAAGGACCGGCTCATCTGTCTTTGGGGCAGGAGGCTGCTGCCGTTGGGCAGGCCCTCACCCTGGATAGAAACGATTTGATCTTCGGTTCGCATCGCAGTCACGGTGAAATACTTGCCAAGAGTTTTTCCGCTATTGTAAAAACAAGCGAGAGCGACTTAATCGAAATTATGAAAACCTATCTGGACGGCGCCATCTTTAAAGTTGTTGAAAAGGACGGTTCACATTCCGATATTAAAGATTTAGCCTATGATTTCATCTTGTACGGCATGCTGGCCGAAATCTTTGCCAAAGTGACCGGATTTCACAGAGGATTAGGCGGTTCTATGCATGCCTTTTTTGCACCCTTCGGAAGTATGCCCAATAACGCTATAGTGGGCGGTTCAGCCGACATCGCTTTAGGCGCTGCGCTCTATAAATTGGTGAACAAAAAGGATGGCATCGTTATTTCCAATATCGGCGACGGCGCTTCCGCCTGCGGACCTACGTGGGAGGCTCTGGCTTTTGCCTCGATGGATCAATACAAAACATTATGGGGGAAAGGATTTGGCGCCCCTCCCGTGATCTTCAACTATTTTAACAATTTTTATGGCATGGGCGGGCAAACTGTGGGTGAGACAATGGGTTTTAATACACTGGCCAGAATCGGTGCGGGTGTTAACAGCGATCAGCTTCATGCCGAACGGGTGGATGGTTACAACCCGCTGGCCGTGGCCGATGCTGTTGAAAGAAAACGAAAAATATTACAGGAAGGCCGGGGGCCGGTTCTACTGGATACCATTACCTACCGCTATTCGGGACACTCCCCCTCGGATGCTTCGTCTTACAGAACAAAAGAGGAACTGGAATTATGGGAAAAGAACGATGCCGTAAATGAGTACGCCCGCTATTTAATAAAACATGATGTTCTTTCTCAGGAAGAACTGCTGGCCTTTAAGGAAACAGCACGCAACAAAATAGCGGGCAATTTTGCCAAAGCGGTTGATATGGCTGTTTCGCCCCGTGAAGCGCTGCATTCGGAGTATATTGCCGGCGTAATGTTTTCCAATCAGAAGATAGAAAAATTCGAAAACAGAGAGCCGGAAGTGCTGCTGCCATTGGAAGAAAATTCCCGATTAAAATCGTTAGCAAAAAAAGAACGTTATGCCTACGACCGCAGCGGCAAACTGTATTCCAAAAATAAAATGTTTCTTTTGCGCGATGCTCTATTCGAAGCGATTATCCATCGCGCCTACATCGACCCGACGTTGGTGATTTACGGCGAAGAAAACCGGGATTGGGGCGGCGCTTTTGCCGTTTATCGGGGACTTACCGAAGCCTTGCCTTATCATCGGCTGTTCAATGCACCCATTGCCGAAGGCGCCATCGTCGGCACGGCGGTTGGGTATGCTCTGTCCGGTGGCCGCGCCCTTGTGGAATTGATGTATAACGATTTTCTGGGCAGAGCAGGCGATGAGGTATTTAATCAAATGGCCAAATGGCAATCCATGTCCGCGGGCGTTCTTCGAATGCCGCTGGTGCTGCGCATTTCGGTAGGTAACAAGTACGGCGCACAGCATTCTCAGGATTGGTCGGCCATGCTTGCCCACATTCCGGGTTTAAAAGTGATGTTTCCCGCCACCCCCTACGACGCCAAAGGCATGATGAATTTAGCTCTGAGCGGCACAGACCCGGTCGTGTTTTTGGAGAGCCAGAAAATATATGATGTGGGAGAAATGTTTCATACAGAGGGAGTGCCCGAAGGATATTATGAAATAGAAGAGGGGCAGCCGGTAATACGCACTACCGGAAAAGATATAACCATTGTAACCATTGGCGCCGCTCTTTATGCCGCTTTGGATGCGGCGGAGGTGTTAAGAGAGCAATATGACCTGGAAGCGGAAATTATTGATGCCCGTTTTATTAATCCGCTCAATTATGATTTAATAGTCGATTCCCTGAAAAAAACGGGAAAAATAGTCCTTGTTTCCGACGCCGTGGAAAGGGGTTCCTTTCTCAATACTATGGCGGCGCAAATTACACAGCTTGCTTTTGACGAGTTGGACGGGCCTCCTGTAGTTGTTGGTTCCAGAAATTGGATTACCCCCGCCGCCGAATTGGAAAATATGTTTTTCCCGCAAAAGGAATGGATTATAGATGCAATTCATGAAAGACTTTTGCCGCTTCCGGGTCACCGGGTATCGACCAATCAAAGTATCGAGGAACTAAAATACCGAAACAAGAAGGGGGTGTAATCCAAAGTGAAAAAACAGACCACCGCAATAAGACTTTACGGCAAAAACGATTTACGGATGGAATCCTTTGAGTTACCGAAAATCAGGGAAAACGAGATATTAGCCGAGGTCATCAGCAATAGTATCTGCATGTCGTCCCATAAGGCGGTTATCCAGGGGGCGGATCACAAAAGAGTTCCAGACAATGTGGCTGAAAATCCCGTTATTATCGGGCATGAACTGTGCGGAAATATCCTCGAGGTGGGCAATGCATATAAAGACCGATTTAAGGCTGGCAGTAAATTTACAATCCAGCCGGCTTTAAACATTCCCGGAAGGGAAGCGGAAGCGCCGGGTTACTCGTTTTTCTATTTAGGCGGAAATGCCACCAAAGTGATTATTCCCGGCGAGGTCATGGAACAAAATTGTCTCCTTCCCTGCGAGGCGGACGCTTATTTCAAAGGTTCGCTGGCCGAACCGATTGCCTGTATATTCGGCGCTATAAAAGAGCAGTTTCACTACGAAACAAATCAATACGGGCACAAAACGGGTATAAAGGAACAGGGGAATGTGGCCGTATTGGGCGGCGGCGGTCCCATGGGGTTGGCCATGATTGATATCCTTTTGAACATGGATCAAAAACCGGCGCGCATTCTGCTTACCGATATCGATCAGGCAAAACTTGACCGGGCGGAAAAACTGTTTTGCGATGAAAAAAACGTCGAATTATTGTTTGTAAACAGCGGAGGCAGGACGGCAGCGGAAATCTTGGCGCAAACCGGCGGTGTTCGCTTTGATGATGTTTTTATTTTTGTTCCGGTTAAAGAACTGGTAACACAGGCCCAGCAGTTAATGGCTCCCGGAGGCTGTTTAAATTTTTTTGCGGGCCCGTCGCAGAAAAATTTTAGCGCCGAAATTAATTTTTACGACGTCCACTATAACAGACATCATATTATCGGCTCCGCCGGAAGTAACAGCGAAGATTTGCTCGACGCCCTGCGGATGATTAAAAAAAACCGTATTAATCCGGCTATTATGATTACTCATATAGGCGGGTTGGACAGTGCCGTGCAAACCATCTTAAACCTTCCCAAAATACCCGGCGGTAAAAAACTGATTTATCCGCAAATATCATTGCCGTTAACTGCGCTTGATGAGTTTGAAGAAAAAGCCAAGGCGGATACGTTATTCGGGGAACTGGCGCAAATAACCAAAAAGAATAACGGCCTTTGGTCCAAAGAGGCGGAAGAATATCTGCTTAAAAATGCGGAAAGAATTGAATAAACAAAGTTATTCGAATTTAGAGCTTATACAAGGAAAATTAGTACAGGACACACGGGCTTTGCCTAAGAACGATAAAAGTTTAAATATTTAAACTTTTCATCGCCTGGTAGAGCTGTTTGTACTTTTTGAATACTTTACCGTACCAAACTGTGTTGTCCGGGTCGGGATAAACGGTACTTTCCGGGCATACCCATTTTTCGGCCAGCTCCGCGATCGGTTTACCCGTATCTGCAGCACAGGCCAGCATAGCGGCTCCCATACATACCGCTTCCGTTACTTTTAGGGTAATGATCTTTTTCCCGGTTACATCCGCTTTCAGCTGCGTCCATTTTGGCGATTTTGCACCGCCGCCAATGGCGCGCAATTCTTTTATTTTGTAGCCCGACTTTTCGAGTATATCGATGTTGAGCCGCATTTCCAGAGCCACGCCTTCCAGCAAGGCGCGGATAACTTCGCTGCGTTTGCTGGATAACCGTAACCCGGCAATGGCTCCCCTGGTTTTTGTATCGAAATAGGGCGTACCGGAAGGTGTAAAATAAGGCAGCACCAATAAATCGGTTGGGGAGCTTGCGGCGGCGTTAAGAAGAAGTTCGTAAGCGTTTATCCCGGTTTGCTGCGCCTCCCGCAGCTCCGGCTGACCGAATTCATCCCGAAACCATTTTAAAATATTTCCCCCTGTCAGGCTAAAGGCGACCGTGGTATAATAATCTTTTAAAACATAATCGTACGTGCACAAATTATTCCGGCGTAACGCTTCCGAGTAAACCGCTTTTTTGATTACGGGCGTAATGCACTCCACGGTTCCGGTGGCGTACATGGCCGTTTTCGCTTGCGTGGCTCCGGCGCCCAGCGCCCCCACCGGCTGATCATGCCCGGCTGTAACCACCATGGCTTGTTCGGCCAGGCCGAGTCTTTGCGCCGTTTCTGTATCCAAACGGCCGACCACACTGCCGGATGGCACGGGTACGGCTAACTGCTCAGAATCTAAACCAAGAGAAGTCAGAATTTCCGGAGACCAGCAATGTCTGTTTACGTCAAACAACATAGTGCGCCCGGCCAGCGGCCAGGCGATCGCCGGGGATAAACCTAATCTGAATTGCAGCAGGTCTTCGAAACAGAGAAATTTTTTAGTCTTTTTCCAGATTTCCGGCCGTTCCGTTTTTAACCAAAACAGTTTGAATAGAGTAAACATGGGGTGTGCCGTATGGCCGGTTATCTTGTACAGTTTTTCCGAACCGAACCGTTCGGTCCACTGCTGTACATGCGTTTCCGAACGCATATCGGAAGAAACCATGGCGTTACATAAGGATTGACCGTTTTCTCCAATGGCGGTAAAGGCTTCGCCCTGGCTGGCAATGGCTAACGCAGCGATGGAACGTTTCTCTACCTGAGCAGCGCATTCACGTATTACCCGAAAACATTTTTCTATCACTTCGTCGGAATTCAGCTCCGCCCCGCCGTCGTCGGAAAAAATGACGTCGTATTCCTGTGCGGCAAGCGTAATCTGGCTGCCTGCCGCATCAAAAACAGCTGCTTTACAGCCGCTGGTGCCGATATCGATACCCAGATAGTTTTTTATCTTCATAAGCGGATTTTCCCTAAAAAGCTAACGGAACGATTGGCCTTAATCATTCTCTTTTTTATACCGGTAAAATGCTTTTAAATACCGTGTTACAATCTCTTTCATTTTTTCGAAAACAATCCCCTGTCGATAGGTTGTGGTAAAATACTCAACGGAAGCGGTTTCTGCGGTTTTCGCTTGCGGCCCGAGCAGGCCGTCTCGCTGCATCCGTTTTACTTCTTCGTGCCCAACGATTTTTGTGGCATTTTTAACCATTTCTCTAAAAAGCAAAGCGGAACTTTCGCGTTCCAAAACAGTCCAGATGTTTACCTTGCGGATACCGTCGTTAAAAAGATTGTGCAGAGAATCGACAGGAACCGAGGAGGTCCCGTGCAAGCAGAGACAGGGTTTAATGCGGCGGGTGATCTCCCGCGCTAACTGAGCATGGTAACGCAGTTCGGAAGCCGCGGCACGATGTTCGGTACCCAGATTAGCGACAATGATATCCACTCCGGTTTCCTTCCAGTAACGCTCGGCCTCATCCGGTGAAGTCAAATACATTTGGTTTGCCGAACCAGTTTTACCGATTTCGTCGCAGGCGCCTTCCACAACAACAGAGTGACCGTACTTTTCCCGAAAGGCAGCGGTACGAGCTATATTTTCCTGCAGCGGCAGGTTGGAAGCGTCGTACATGATCGATGAAAACGAACACATGTCCCAATGTAAGATTTCTGCATCCATATCCCATTGAATATGGTCTAAATGGAGCATTACTCTTAATTCGGCAAAAGGAGACGTGTCGGACAGCAGCACCTTCATTTCTTCCAAAAACAAGCGCAGGCCGACCTGCCATTGCCGGGTATGGGTGTAATACAGCGACTGAGGGCGCGGTGGGTATAGATTCGTAATGCCGATAATAACGGGCAAATCGGGGATATCGATAGTCTGTCCGTATTCGAGTACGGCGCTTAAAATGGCCTCACAGGTGGTCAGGTTTTCGGCATTGAAGGTCGGTAAAACCCACTTTCGTTCGGCCGCTTCGGCATAAAGTCCCAACACCTGTTCACGATCTAAAACAAGCGGCATCTTTTTCTCATAATTAAGTTATTTTCCACTCAATTTGCCAGGATGTTTCGTCTTCCGGCGGAAGATTCAGGCAAAGGCCGTTTTCATGGGCGTCGCTTAAACGGCTGTTCAAGCCGGGGATAGGTTCAAAAGCACATTCATCCCGCCGTATTCCGGGCTCGTCGGGATAACCTGCGTTGTTCCACCAGATGCCGATGGAAGGAAACAGCGCAGACGGGAAAGTCATTTCCAGGGTCAGTCCGGCCCGGAAAGTAAGGCTTAATTTACCTTCTTTAATCTTGCGCAGGAAAAGCATGTTTGCCGTTCCTATGGACTGGTCGGCAAGAAAAGCCCGGACCTCCTCCGGTTGTTTTAAATTCAATGTCTTTTGTCCGATTTCGTCATATACGGAATCGAAAGGGGGCAGTTGAACCTCTTTTATTTGTGAAAGGGGCATCAATGGATGGATAACATGCTGAAACGGCAGCATCCTGTCGCTTTTATTGCGAACAAGAAATGACCAGATGAGCGTGTTTTCGGCAAATCTCATTTCCCGGTGGAACACGACCGGCAAAGCTTCGCTTTCCACGGAAAACAACAGGCGGTCAGTATGTCGCTCGCAGTTCCAGGAAAGCCAGCACACTTCACCGTGATCCGGCACCTGCCAGAAGCTGCCCGGGTAGGCGCATTCTTCCACGCTGGGGAAGCAGTCGTCATAACCGTAAACAGGACGTGTTTCATAGCTGCCGTAATCCGTTTTAGGGGGGCGGAATGTCCCGGGCTCGGTGGTGAGCAAATCCACACCATTGTATGCCAGTTTATCCAACCGGGCGCCGTCTTCCGGCGTATATACCACCTCCCAGTTTTTGTAACGGAATGTTTCTTTCATAGTAATACCTGCTTATAATGCAATTAATTTGATTCCCGTTAGTTCGCAAAACGCGGACAGATCGTCATAAAGATGCTCGCCATAGCCGAGCACGGCGTATTCGTTATTCCAGGCCTGCAGGAGTTCGTCGATATCGCAATGAACGGTTACGAAAGCATGCGGCCAGAAGGGAATGCCGCATTCCAGCTGCCGTTTTTCCAATTCTTCTTTGGGCGGCTCGAACACCGTGCAGCGCGTTAAAACCATCTCGAAACGACCGTTATTGCGCCCGATGCGGGCCAGCACGCCTTCCCCCGGTTTGCAAACCAGTTTAACGGACAGGCCGCCGGCTTCGCCTTCGGTGGGTATACCATGCTCGGCAAAACCTGCCGGGCCGACCTCTCCGGCCAGCGATGGCGGACAGGCGCCGTCGCCGATAATTTTTATCTCATTATTGGATTTATCCACATGCTGCAAATCGCCGTAATATACCGGATCGTCACTTAAATCCGTTAGCAGCATGGCGGTAAGCAAGGTGTTAAAATCGGATAGAGTGGATGTACCCACGCCATCATTGAGCATCATGCTCTGGGCGAAGCAAGTGGCGCTGTAATCATCGCCCAAACCCGGAAAGGACTGAATGGTGTAATAGTCCCATTTTTCTTTTTTGAGGATTTTCTGAATAGCCACATACAAGCTGATGGAGCGGTCGGCCTGATCACCTTCCGGGATGGGTTCTGCAAACAATGGCTGGATTTCTTTACGGGCGGCAGCTATTTCCGCAGGGGTAACCGCTTTTGCCGTATTAAGCAGTTCGGTGGTATCGCGCGAATCAATATCAATGCCGAACATACGCATCCACTGGGAAGGATCGGCCACACCGCAGGTTTGTCCCATGCCGCGTCCGCCGAAAACGCCGACGGTGCTCATATTCAGTTTGTTTTTTTCCATGGAAGCCCGGCAATAAGAAACAATTCTGTTTATTTCTTTGAGGTCTTTATAGTCGCCGTACACAAAACGATGCCGGATTCCGACCTCCTTAAGCGCGCCCTGCATCACCAAACCGCCCACCGGCCGCCAGCCCTGGGAACCCGGGTTGGTCCATATCACGATTCCCTTGCCGGTAAAGGAAAAATCGCGGATGGCGCCGATTAGATGCGCTGACCAGACCCAGGTGCCCGAAAACAAAACAACAGCATCTAAATCATCCATTTTTTTGAACTTAGCAAAACAGGCTTTTGCCTCTACTTTGGAGGCAATGATTAAATCATGCTCGATTAAATTCAGGCCGGCTTCCGTTAACGCTTTTTTGGCGTTTTCTATCAGGCGATCATTGATGAAAGGAGTGCCCATAGGGTCTAAAAGCCCGTCTTTGTGCACACCATAAACGATAAATCCAACTTTTGGTTTGCTCATTGTTTACTCCTCGGAATTTGGAATAAGTTTGGAAGAATTAATTTTATCGGAATTTTGTGCAGTCGTTTCATCCGGTTCCAAAGCCATCAGAAAGGCGGCGAGTACGGCCAAAACCATACCGCTTATTGTAATAGGGTGAGGAATCACCTGATACAAGATAAGGGAAAGGACAACCGTGATCACCGGCGGCATAGCGTTTACCATCGGACTGACAAAAATGGCTTTACCGTATCTAAAAGCGAAAACCAGCGTTATAAAACCGATGGCATTTAAAAATTGTATTATTGCCGTTAATCCCGGTCCCTCAAAACTCCAGTTAATATCCTGTGAAAAATCGGTCATCAAGATGGCAACCGGTATAAGGAGCAGAGAAGCAATCACTGTATAAATCACCAAACTTTCTGCTCTCATCAAATTATTGGAGAATTTTAAAGTGAAGGATTGCATGCTCCACATAAATGCCACCAGGAGAGATAATAGAATCCATAAATAACCGCTAACAACGGAATGCCCCGGCGGTTGATACGACAATAGGAATACGGCTATTACCGCAGCCCCTATTCCGTACCATGCTACTCTGCGGGCGCGTTCTTTTAAAAAAATATAGGAAAGGATTATAGTACTCACCGGCGCGATGGAAATAAAAGGAAATATGAGGTAAGCGGGACCTATTCGGAGAGCTTCAAATAAAATGAGCTGACCGCCGCACCCCAGAAGTCCGGCGCCAAGTCCCAGAAAAACAGAGCGTCGATCCGTATCCAGCTGGCCCTTTAGCTTAATAAGGGCAAAAATGCCTCCGGGAATCATTGTTAACGCCCAAACCGAATATCCCAGGGTGGCCGGGAAACCGGCTTTTTCCGGTATTTCGATAAATGCGCCCCAAACACCCCATAGCAACGCGGTTGTCAAAGCGTAAAACAACCATAATTTTTTTCCCATAAAGGCGTGTCTCCCTAATCAACGAGGTTTAATGTACTGATGATACGTTTTTTTTCTTTTTAATCAATCCTTTTGTATCGAGCGGTTATATAGGGTAATAAATGGCAGAAAAGGACTGCTTTAAACGGGAGCCAATTAAAGATATAACGAAAACCTGTCTTTTATTAAACAGCACAGTAAGGATAGTATCTGTTGTGAATATTTAATTTTACGGGATAGTGAGGCGAGAAATCAGAAAGGCAAATCCCAATATGGCCAGAGCAATGCCAAAGCTGGCCAAAAAACCCACAACCAGAGTTTTATCGGGCTTGTTGATCTCCCATTCGGAATGAGGGAACAACCTTCGGTTATTGGGATGCTGCGGATTATTCAGATATTGCTCAATTTGTCTTTCGTCTTCCTCTTTGTCTTCGGAAACCGGTGTGTTAAGTTTGGCAAAAATTAAATCAACTGTCCTTTTATCCGGCGGGGTTGAAATATAGCTGATTACAAATAATAAAATAAAAGGTATGGAAATCTGCATGGCATAGTTAATAGTCATCAACCACGATACGGATAACCCGCTTAAGTTGATACCCAGGGTATGCAGAATGAATAAGTTGGGATATACGATAATATCCGCGTATTTGTGCTGCGTAACCCATGATATTTCGGGAAGTAAGTTCGGTAGTACAACAATCATAATGAATGAGTAGGCTACGGTGGTAATAGCCGCGGCTTTTGTAAGCCTGCGCCAGAATAAGCTTAGCCAGAAAACCGTACCGAAAATAACCGGTAACTGCCAGATGTATTTAATAAGACTTAAAATATTGTTGAAATAAAAACTAAGAACAACCGCACCGATAATCATTCCCGCAGAAGCAATACGCCCCACAAAAACATAATGCGCTTCCTTTTTATCCGGAAAGATATATTCGTAAAAATTCCGTGTAAACAGCGCAGAACCGCCAACCATAAATGCATCTGCGCTGGACATTACGGCCGCCAGCAGACAGGCGATCATTACACCAACCAGGCCAGGCCCTAACAGTTGTCTTGTGGCATAACCCCAAATCATATCCGGATCGCTGACCACGTTACCGAATAAAGCAAAGGCCATCACACCGGTAAGTCCCCACATAATGGAAGTGAAGCGTTTTAGATAATTTCCGGCCACCAATCCAATGCGGGCGGTCATTTCATTTTTTGCGCTGCCGCCGCCCGTGGCGAAAAAATGCGGCATGGATATGACGCCGACGAGATTCATCAAAATTAATATGAGGATGTAGTACCAGGTGTATTCGCTCGTTATTTGATCACTGATGATATTAAACATTGTCGCAGGTACTTTGTCGTGCATCCCGGAAAACCAGCCGACCTGCTGCAGACCGCTTGGCAAAAGAATCAGTGACAGTACCAGAATTAAAACACCTTGCAATGTATCGGTCCAGGCTGCTGCAAATAAACCGCCCAACACCCCGTAAACAATAATTATAAGAGCGATTACCGGAAGCGATTCTCGTGAGGTCAAATGGGAATAGTGGGGTTGTATCTCGTCGTTTTGTACCTTTATTTCCAGTTCGTTGAATCGCTCTTTTTCCTTTTCATTCAGTTCGTTTAAATTCGATTTTAATTGACTGTATTCGTTATACAATTTGACGTTTTGTTTTTCAATAGAATTTAATTCGAATTCTTGTTTGACGGTCAAAATTTCTACCGTTTTACCGATGGCTGTCAATGCGACGGCAATATGAAACATTAAAAAAAGAAAACTAAACCCCACATATAAACCCGTCAATACTTTGCTGCCAAACCTTTCATAAAAATAGTCCCCGCCGGTGATTACGCGCAGCCGCCTGTACCATGGCGCTATAATCCAATAAAATGGGGTAATAAACAACCACAAAAGCTGAATCCAGATACCGGACATTCCGGCGCGATAGGTTTCTCGTGAAGCGGAAATAGCCGTATCCGCACTTGTTCCGGAACCGAAAGCAAGAAAAACCGAAACGAACTTGCCTAGTTTTCGTCCTCCCATAAAATAGTCTTCTTTGCCCTTGATTTGCCGTTTGGCAATAAGTCCTATAACGATGATGGCAAGGAAATAAACGCCGATGGCGAGGATATCCAGATAGTGCAGACCGAGCATAAATATCCTTTTGTTTTGTTGAATCTTCAGCAGTTTTCAGGAAGCCGTTGTCTTATTTAGCTTGTACTCCATTTTAACGATAAATCCAAAATGTATGCAAGCGCGGAGTAACTTTAGCCCTTCCTAAAATCTACAGTTCAAAATAATCATTATAATAAAACCAAATTTTACAGATAACCAACTCTGAGGATTTAAACGGTTACATAGGGTAGTAAATGGTAGGATAAATATAAAAGAACAGTTTTTTATTGGTCTCGATAATTTTGTTTATCAAATATGGCAAATAAAAATATCTAAATATTTGCATAGAAACAAAAAAATTGTTATATAGAAAACAAAACGAAATAAAAAGATAGTAAAAGATAGAAAAAGGTGTAAAAAGAATGTTAAGTGCTGAGAGAAGAGCGGCCATTAAACAGAAAGTCGAAACCCAGCGCCGCGTGCTCATTCAGGAATTATGTCGTGAATTTGATACCACGCCGGTCACCATCCGCAAGGATTTGGATGTTTTGGAAAAAGAAGGTGTGCTTACCCGCGTACACGGCGGGGGGATACTGAATCAAACGATAATGACGGATCTGTCGATCAGCGAGAAAGAAAACATTCATTTAAAAGAAAAGGAACGCATAGCCGCTTTTGCCGAAAAGCTGATCCATGACCGTGATATTGTGATTTTGGATTCCGGATTCACTGCGGTACATATTGCCCGGCGCTTAAAACTACGTAGTGGGATAAAAATCATCACCGGCGGGTTGAACGTAGCCAATGAGATTGTAGGCAGCGATAACGAATTGGTTTTAACCGGCGGGGTTTTTAACAAAACTACATTTGGCCTTTCCGGCAGGTTTGCTGAAAATGTGATTGCCAATACCGTGGCGGATAAACTTTTCTTAGGTGTTGACGGCATCGATTTGGACAAAGGATTAACCGCATATAATTATGAAGAGGCAAAACTCAATAGCTTGATGATCCATGCAGCCTCCGAAGTCATTTTGATAGCAGATTCTTCCAAATTCGGCAAAAAAGCCATGGCCTTTATTTGCGGTTTGGATGAAATAGACCGCATTATAACGGATAAAGGTATTCAACCGAAATATCTGGATGAGCTGAACAAGCGGCATATTCAGATAGACGTAGTGTAAGTTTCAATCATTATCAGGGTACAAGCAATGCAAAAAGAAAAATCTTTTGATGTGGCCGTAATCGGCGGCGGCATGATTACAGAGATGCAAATTTTGCCGTCATTGTATCACCTGCAGCGCCTGCAACGGATCAATGAGATTTCGGTATGCGCATTAAACACGCCTCCGCTTAAACGCCTGGCAGAAAATGAAGAACTGAAGAAGGCTTTTCCGGGGCAAACGTTTCGTTCTTACCCGGATATACATAAAGGAGCGGCAGATAAAAACTTTCCCGATTTAAAAAATGAAGTTATTGCGGCTCTTGAGCCCCGTCAAATCGTTTTTGTGGCCTTACCCGACCAAATGCATTATGAAACGATCAAATTTGCTTTGCAGCATGATCAGCATGTGATCAGCGTAAAACCCTTAACCCTTAGTTATGAACAGGCTCAGGAAATTGAACAACTGGCCTACGAAAAAGGGCTGTTTGTGGGCACGGAATACCATAAACGCTTTGATGACCGCGTGGGCATAGCCCGGCTGAAATATCGCAACGGCGATTTGGGGGAATTCCGTGTCGGATACGCCACTTTAATCGAACCGTGGTATTATCGCGATTCCAATTTCCAAAATTGGTGCACCGTTGAGAACTCGGATATGTTTTCCTATATCGGCTGTCACTATGTGGATCAGGTACACATGATCACCGGTCTTTTACCCGTCCGCGTCTCCGTTTATGGTACGCGGGAAAAATACCCCAACGGCAATGAAGGGTTTCTTTGGACAAATGCCCGGGTTATCTGGGAAAACGGCGCCAGTTTAACGGTGATAAACGGTATGGGCTATCCCAATGTGGGGCCCGGAGGCAATTCGCAGGGGTTATGGATGTTTACTCAGGGCGAAAACGACGGAGGGCTCATTTTTCACGATGATCAGTACCGCGGGCTAAAGCATTCATACATAACCAAAGGCGATCATCCCGGCGATACCTATTACAATGAACCCAGCCCGGATTATTTTAAATTGATCGAACGGGGCGGAGAAGGCTTAACGCCGGTCGGCTACGGCTACCGCAGTATCGAAGGGCTTGTGCAGGGTGTACACCGCGTGGATGATGATGCTTTGGAACAAAGACAAAAAACGATTAAGATTATTGATGAAGAAGGTATCTTAGCAACACCGGCCAACAGTTCTTTTAACGAACTGGTCGTTGAAGCCGGCCGGATGTCCATAATGAACAACGGACGTGAAGTGGAAATAGAATACGGTAATAAACCGGGCGTCCATTTTAAAGAATACAGGAGTGATTAAATGGCATTGTATACTATTCAACCGGTAAAGGTGCCTCAGGTGGATACAAAATATCGTAAAATTCGCACTGCGCTGCCGGTGCCGGAATCTATCCCAATCATTGAACAGCTTAGAAAATATGAACCGCAATCCATGCAGGGTCAGCCGCCGCTGATCTGGGATCGTGCGGAAGGTTTCCAGGTTTTTGATAAATGGGGCAATATGTGGCTGGACTGGTCCTCGGGAGTGCTGATCACCAATGCCGGCCACGCCCACCCTAAAATTATCCGGGCGCTTCAAAGTCAGTTAAATCAAAAACTGATTTCCAGCTATGTGTTTTATCACGAAAAACGCGCGGAACTGGTTAAGCTTTTGGCAGAGAAGGCTCCGCAAGGTCTGGATAAGGTTTTTCTCTTAACCACGGGCTCCGAAGCTACGGAAAACGCCATCAAACTGGCACGAACGTATGGTATAAAAAAAGGCGGAAAAGAGAAACATATTATTGTCAGTTTTCATAATGCATTCCACGGACGTACCCTGGGCGCGCAACTGGCCGGCGGAATCCCGGCTTTAAAAGAGTGGATTGTTAACGTAGATCACGGCTTTGTACAAGTGCCCTTTCCGGATGGATTTTTTCAGGAAGATACTAGTTTTGATGTATTTTTAAGAACTCTGGATTCTCTCGGTGTTGAAGCGAAAAATGTAGCCGGGGTTATTACGGAAAGCTACCAGGGTGGCGGGCCGTTTTTTATGCCCAAAGCTTACGCTCAACAACTGGAGACATTCTGCCGTGAGAATGATGCTCTGATGATTTATGACGAAGTGCAGGCCGGATTCGGGCGCACGGGTAAATGGTTTGCCTTTGAGCACTACGGGGTAACACCGGATTTGATCGCCTGTGGAAAAGGTATTTCATCCTCTTTGCCGCTTGCCGCGGTGATTGGTCGCAGTGATGTGATGGAATTATACGCTCCCGGTAGCATGACCTCCACCCATTCGGGCAGCCCGCTGCCTGTGGCCTCGGCTGTGGCCAATCTTTTAGCCCTTGAAGAGGAAAAGTTGGTGGAAAATGCAGCCGAACTCGAAGCGGTTCTTATGCAGGGATTAAATAAAATACAGAAGAAACATCCGGCGCAGGTCGGTTTTGTCTCCGGAAAAGGGTTGGTTGCCGGTTTGCAGATTGTAAAACCGGGCACAAAAGAAGGCGACGGCGCAACAGCGCAAAAAATAAACGAAGCCTGTTTTCATAAAGGGTTGCTGATGTTTGCGCCGGTAGGTGCCGGCGGCATGTGCATCAAAATTAGTCCTCCGCTTAGCATTACGGAAGAGGCTCTGCAGGAAGGCATCGGGGTTTTGGATGAAGCTTGTGACGAAGTTTTAAAATAATTTGGGAATGGCGATTAAATGAAAAAGAAAATATTGGTTTTGGCGACCAGCTTTTTGGATGAACTGATGACTCATCCTGAAGAAGAGGGGTTGGCCCGAAAAAAATTAGAAGAATTGGCCCAAACCTCCAACGATGAGATCGAAGTGGAATATCGTACCGAACGCGATCCCACACAACCAATGAGAGAAGAAGAACTGACCGATGTACACGCCGTAATAGCCGATTTGGAACCATACAATCGGGACCTGTTGGAACGCGTCGGTAAAAAAAACGGCGGGACATTAGGTTTGATTGCTCGTTATGGAATCGGCTATAATTCAATCGATTTGCAGGCGGCTACGGAAAACGGCATTATGGTTACCAATGCTCCGGGTTGTAACGCCATGCCTACCGCCGAATGGGCTCAAGATACGATTTTGTCCGTTGCCGGACGCCGCATCTTGCAGCATCAAAACGCGGCAGCCGGTCAGCCGAAACATGGCCCATCACGCCTGGATGTGTACGGTAAAACGTTGGGAGTTATCGGTACCGGTACAATCGGGAAAAATGTTGTTCAATTGATGAGCGGTTTCAAAATGAATGTTCTTGCTTATGATCTTTATCCCGATGAAACCTGGGCAAAAGCCAATCATGTAAAGTATGTTTCTGCAAAAGAAATTTATACACAGGCGGATTTTATTACCTTGCATGCTTCAGCCGATCGGCAAATTATCGGCAGCGAAGAATTGAGCATGATGCACCCCACCACGGTTTTGGTTAACTGTGCTAGAGGTGTTCTGGTGGATAATCGGGCCGCCTATCACGCCGTAAAAAAGGAAAAACTTTGGGGGTACGGTTTGGATGAAATCTGGTTGGAGGAGGATCTTTCTTTAGAGGGGATGAATATCATTGTCAGTCCGCATGTGGGCTCTGATACGGATATGGGGAAAGTCGGTATGCAAATCATGTCAACCGAGGCGGTTATTGATTATATGACCGGTAATATCCCGAAATTTGTGGTGAACAAAGAAGTTTTAAAACAGTTGTAGCCGCTCGGTTCTTAAAACAATGAGGAAAAAATGAAGGATAAGATTGTTACTTACAATGAAATCAAAACGGCGGATCAGTGCCGCTATGACGGTATGTCTTTGGGCGAGGTAATGCTGCGTCTGGACCCCTATGATGTTCCTACGGCAAGAGCCAGGCTGTTCCGCGTATCGCAAGGCGGCGGTGAGACCAATGTGGCCTGCGGTCAGGCTTATACGTTCGGTTTGCGGAGCGCCGTATTAACCGCTCTGGTTGACGATAACATCGGATTGAATATCCGAAACCAACTGCGGGAAGCTGGTGTGGATACCGGTCAGATCATCTGGTTCAATACAGCGAATGATCAATCCGCCCATTCCACCGATCAGAAGGGCAGTTTGATGAACGGGATAAACTTCACCTTTAAAGGGAAGGGCGTCATCCCTTCCGATACGGTCTATTATCGGGCGCATTCGGCGATTCGACAATTAAAACCAAGCGACTTCGACTGGGATGAGATATTCGGGAAATGGGGCGTACGCGTGTTCAATACCGGCGGTATTTTTACCCTGATTTCCGAAAATTCGGCAAAAGTTGCGCTGGAAGCCGTTAAAAAAGCGAATGAATACGGTACCTTTGTGGCAGCCGATTTGAATTATCGCTCCAAGGTTCAGCCTGATAAAGGTATTGCGCGTAAGATCAATCAACAGCTTGCTCCCTATCTGGGTTTTCTGGTCGGGAATGATTCCGATTTATATGACGCCCTGGGTTACGAAACCAAAACGAGTAAAAATGCATCCTTTGAGGAATGGCTGGATGCGTACAAAGAAACCGTTAAGCGAGTATCCGAAGATTACCCCAACCTGAGTTTAATAGGTACCCAATGGCGCGGTGCCATAAATGCCGATGTAATTGATTGGGGCGCTGTTCTATATGATGCCCTGAAAGATGCATTTTATGTCGCTCCCGTTCGGCGGAATATTCCAATAGCCGACCGTACCGGCGGTGGTGACTCGTTTGCCTCAGGCGTGCTTTCTGCATTGATGTTAAACAAAGACTTGCAAACCGCCGTTGAATGGGGAGCCGCTCATGGTATTTTGGTGCAGGAAACTCCCGGCGATTTCACCATGGTAACGCTTAAAGATGTGGAAAGAGAAGTAAAGCGTGCCAGATCCGGCGGCGGTGTTAAAGCGGTCAGGTAATATCAGTTAAAAAGAGGGATACTAAAATGTCATATCATAAAGATCGTAAGAAGGTGCGGGAAGCGCTGATTGAAAGCGGTGTGGTAGTGGTGATGAATAAAAAGCACGTAACCAATCCGCAGGATATGATCACGACTATGTGGGAAGTGTACCAGGCCGGTTTTGTGGCGGAAACCACTTTCCGTATCGATGCGGGTATTCTACGGGAAGCCATGAAAGAATTGACAGGGATGCGTGAAGAATCGCCGAAAGAAAAACCATTCATTTTGGGATGCGGCAGTGTCATCAATCCGGATGAACTGGAACAGGCCATCGATATGGGCTTTGATATGATTGTGGCTCCCGGCAATGTAATGGGAGGGCATGGAGAAGGCGCGGAATTCGTTAAAATAACACGTGAAGCCGAAGTATTTTCCGCCCCCGCAATTCTGACCCCGACGGAATTACAATATTTTATCGAACGGCCTGACGGACTGGAACCGGACGCCATCAAGGTCTTTCCGGCCGGTGTGCACGGCGCCTCCGGTATAGGGGGCTTGCTGGCCCCTTATGTACGCGATCGTCACGAGGGTCGCATTATTATGCCCACAGGAGGCGTAAACTCGGAAACGGCTGCGGCATTCCGTAAATCGATTTCAGCCGCCGGTTATATACCGGTTTTGGGCATGTCCGCTCCTCTGGCGCTGGTGGCCGGGGAAAAGAAACCGGGTGACGCAGAGACGATACGAAAATCCTTGCAACAATTTAAAGAAAGTATGGCAGAGTAAAACAAAAAACAGGAAAGTACAGAATGAGCTTTGTGGAAGATCTATTTTCTTTGGAAGGAAAAGTCGCCGTAATAATAGGCGGCGGAGGCGTATTAGCCGGTACCATGTCTGTCGGTTTGGCCAAAGCGGGCGCCAGCGTAGCTGTTTTGGACCTGAATCTGGAAAACGCTCAAAAGGTGGCTGAGCAGACAGAAAAACACGGGGTGAAAGCGATAGCTGTAAAAGCGGATGTTACCAGCAAGGAAGACATCGAAAATGCCTGTGAGCAGGTAACCGCTCAACTCGGTACAACCGATATACTCATCAACGCGCCGGGTATCAATTCAGCCACACCTTTTTTTGAAATTAGTGTGGATGAATGGGATAAAATCATGAATGTAAATTTGCGCAGCATGTTTTTAGCCTGCCAGATTTTCGGTAAAAAGATGATAGAATCGGGCAAGGGTGGAAGCATTATTAATATTTCTTCGGCTTCGTCCGGCCCGCCTTTGTCAAAAGTATTCACCTATAGCGTATCCAAAGCGGGAGTAAATAATTTAACGCAAAATCTGGCCAGAGAATGGGCGCCGCACAAGGTGCGCGTCAACGCCCTGGCGCCGGGTTTCTTTCCGGCGGAGCAGAACCGCAAGGTGTTAACCGAAGAAAGAGTGGCCGATATCATGCGGCACACGCCAATGCAACGCTTTGGCGACCCCGAAGAGCTGGTGGGAGCTGTGGTTTGGCTGGCTTCCGAAAAGGCTTCTTCCTTTGCCACCGGTTCGGTTGTTCGGGTAGATGGCGGTTTTACGGCCATGACGATTTAAGCGCTGGCAATTTGATATATCAATCGGAGAACCGGAAATGAAACAAATTAAAGTGGGAATAGTAGGTTCGCAATTTGCGGCCATGCTTCATGCGGAATCCTACATACGTCTGCCTGCGGTTAAAATTCAGGCAGTTGCTTCGTTAAAAAACTCGGAAAACTTTGGGAATAAATACGATATTCCCAACCGCTATAAAAGTTATAAAGAAATGTTCGATCGGGAATCTCTTGATTTAATCAGTGTTTGTATACCTAATTTTCTTCATAAAGAAGTTGTGTTAGCAGCGGTGGACGCCGGGTTAAAGGCCGTCATTTCGGAAAAACCCCTGGCCACTAAGGTCGAAGACGCCAGAGAAATGGTGGAGGTATGCCGGGAGAATAAGGTAAAATTAATGTATGCGGAAGATTGGATTTTCGCTCCGGCTTTGATAAGAGCAAAGCAAATTGTTGATGAAGGCGGAATAGGAGAAATACTCTATATAAAGGCCAAAGAAAGCCATAATGGCTCACACTCGGTTTATGCGCAAAAAAAGGAATATGCCGGCGGCGGTTCGTTAATTCATCTTGGTATCCATCCGGTAGGTTTCATTTCTTATTTAGCCGGCAGTAAAATAAAGGAAGTGATGGGAATGACCTCGGGCGGAAGTGAAAAGAATTTAGTCCATCATGACTATACCGTCGAAGATTGGGCAGCAGCGCTTTTAACCCTCGAAAACGGAATAAAGGGTTTTATCGAAGCCAATTATATTACGGTGGGCGGCATGGATGATAAGATTGAAATCTATGGTACGGAAGGCAATATCCATGTGGATTTGACGAAAGGCTCACCGCTGCACGTTTACAGCCGGCCCGGTTACGGATACGCTATCGAGAAAGCGGATTTTACTCATGGCTGGACGCAGCCTGCGGTCGATGAATTTATGTCTCTCGGATATGTAAATGAAATGAGCCATTTTGTAGATTGCGTACTGAATGATCGGAATCCCCAACCCGGTGTTCGGGGAGAGGACGGCTTAACAGCCTTGGAAGCGGTTTTTGCTATCTATAAATCGGCTGCCGAGAAAAGACTTATAAAATTATAACTGCCGAAGAAGGGTAAGCAATGAATAACATAGACCGGTTGGAAGCAACATACCTGCCGTTAAAAGTAGGCGGTATTGATTTTTATAATCCCTTTTGTGTAGGTTCCGGTCCTACGGTAAAAACAGTGGATATGATCCGTAAAATTGACCGGGCCGGGTGGGGAGCCGCCTTCATCAAACTGACCATAGACCCCGAGCCGTACATAAGCAATGAACCACGCTACCGTTGGTGGAAAAAATACAAAATGCACACCTTTACTGCCGAGAAACGCATCAAGCTGGATGAAGCGCTGCGTATTTGCGAACAAGGTAAAAAGTTTGCCCGAACTACTAAAATATTCAGCAATATTACCTATGATGGCCCTGATGGATTGGATGGCTGGGTGCGCATGGCCAAAGCTTTTGAGGAAGCCGGAGCAGACGGTAACGAATTGAATATGTGTTGCCCGAACATGTCCTACAATGTGGAAGTTTGCGGTGAGGACAGCCGGCACTGTACCGGCGCTTCTATGGGAAAGAATCCGCAAATGGTAGCCGATGTCGTAAAGGCTGTGAAAGAGGAGAGTTCCATTCCTCTGTTCGTGAAGCTGACACCGGAAGGCGGCAATATTGCGGAAGTTGCCCAGGCCGCTTATCGTGCCGGTGCCGATGTCGTTTCATCGGTGGGAAATCGTTTGGGAATGCCGCCGATCCCCGATATCGAAAATCCACTGGCCAGTCCCATTCGTCTGCAAAAGAATCCTTCGCTCACCGATTTAACCGGCCCGTGGCTAAAACCGTTGGCGCTACGCGATGTATATGAAATCCGTCTTTTAAACGGCTCGCAAGCGGCCATTTGCGGTTATGGCGGTATGTCCAACTGGAAAGACTATGTGGAAATGATTATGTTCGGGGCAGACCTTGTGGGAATTTGTACGGATACAATGATTCGGGGGTATGATTTTTTATACAAAGAAATAATCCTGTTAAAAGAATATCTGGAACGCCATAATTATCAAAGCGTTACAGAATTACGCGATTTACTGGTACCCCATATACGTACGGCGCAAACCCTGGAATTGGAGCAAGCGGTAGCCTATGTTATGGAAGAAAAATGCATCGGCTGCGAGGTATGCATTCCTATCGGTCATTGTTACGCCATCGAGATGGTTAAGGGCGAAGGGTGGAAGGGCAGAAATAAAAAAGGAATGGTGGCACGGGTTAATCCTTACAACTGCACAGGTTGTTCCACCTGCTTCGACCTTTGTCCAACCGATTGCTTCGAATGGAAACCGGTGCCGGCAGATCGCAGAGATATACCGGTTTAATAGAAGAGTCCAATCTAAAAGGTTGTAGAAGTCATTCCGTCCCGTCCCGGCGGGATCGGAATTCCGAATAATATTTTATGGATGCTGAACCAAGCCTGTCTTGGCGTCAGGCCAGGGTTCAGCATGACTTTTGATGTCATTCCGAACTTGTTTCGGAATCTCGTCTTCTAAAACATTGGATGCTGAAACGAGCCTGTCTGACGTCAGACCAGGGTGCAGGGTAACATTTTATTCGTAGTACCTTTTTTAGAGGGACTCATAAAAATATCCACGAATACGGTTTTGGTATAATTTGATCATACATTTTATGGTGTGGGATATATGAAAAAAATCAAAACGCTTATCGTTGATGACGCTGCAATCATCCGGCAGGAGCTCAAAATATTATTTGCCGACTACCCGGAAATTGAAATAATCGGTGAGGCCTCTTGCCTGGACGAAGCGATTCAAATAATCCATGAGCAAAGTCCCGATGTCGTTTTCCTGGATATTCAATTACGGAATGAAAATGGTTTTGATCTGCTGGAAAAAATCGATGTTCATTTCAAAATCATCTTTATAACAGCCTATGACCAATATGCTATCAGAGCTTTTGAGGTAAATGCTTTGGACTATCTGCTTAAGCCGATCAAAAAAGAACGCCTGGGAAAAGCGCTTCAAAAACTACATCCTGAAAATACACGGATATCCGAACCTCACAGGGTGTTGGACTACGATGATGTGCTATATCTGATGATTAACAGTTCTTTCAAGTTTATTAAAGTAAAATTATTAAAATGTATTATTGCCGCAGGAAAATACTCTTATATTTTTTATGCCGACAGGAAAAACAAAGATCTGGTATCGAAAACGCTTTTGGAATGGGAAACAATACTCCCCCCAAAATATTTTATCCGCATACATCGATCTACTATCATAAATTTTGAATTTGTGGAATCGGTTAAAAAACTCAAGAATTACACGTATGAAGTATATTTAAAAGGACGGGAAGAGCCGTTTACGATTAGCCGTCGCTATGCAGCAAAACTAAAGAAAATGTTAAACGCCTGATCTCAGAATCCTATGGTCTCAAAAGATAAAAAATTACCTTATCCTCTTCTTAAGAATAGCTCTATCCGGTTAGATATAATTTTCAGCGATGAAAAGAGATAAATAAATATGAAGAAGATAGAAGCGCTGCTCTATTCCAACGGAAAGCCATTATCTATCGAAATAGATAATGGATATATTAAAAAAATCGATTATCGGGATGATACGGTGGCTGGTAAAAATATCTATATTGCACCCGGATTTATCGATAATCAGGTCAACGGATATCTGGGCGTAGATTTCACTTCCGCTGATCTGAAGGAAGAAGAATTACTCAAAGTGGTTACCGGATTGCAAAAAAAGGGGGTAACTTCTTTCTTGCCCGCCGTGATTACTGCTTCTGAGGATATCTTACTTGCTTCCTTTAAAAATCTTGCCAAGGCTCTAAACAATCCCAAAATTGAAGCTGCTGTTCCGGGTTTTCATCTGGAAGGCCCTTATATTTCACCATTAAAAGGGTACCGGGGTGCGCATAACCCCCAGTATATTCGTCCGCCCGATTGGGTAGAATTCTGCCGTTTAAACGATGCGGCCGAGGGAAAAATTTTACAAGTCACTTTGGCCCCGGAACTGGACGGTGCAATAGAATTTATCGAAAAATGTACGGAACGAGGCATCACCGTTTCATTGGGCCACCATAACGCTTCTACCGAGCAGATAAAAAAAGCCGTTGATGCAGGTGCCAGGGCAGTTACACACTTAGGGAATGGCTGCGCCAATACCATCCATCGTTTTGAGAACCCTCTTTGGCCGCAACTGGCGGAAGACCGGTTAACAGCAAGTATAATTGCAGACGGGCATCATTTACAAGAGGAGCAATTAAAAGTATTTTACAGGTCGAAAACCGCTAAGCGTTTAATCCTTACCTCCGATGTAACCATGTTAGGCGGGCTACCGCCTGGAAGTTACATCTGGAATGGAAAAGAAGTGGTCCTTGAAGGGAGCGGGGTGATACGCTATACACAGGAAAACTGCTTTGGCGGCGCTTCTCTGCCGCTGCTTAGCGGGGTGAATAATATGATCCGTTATGCCGGCTGCTCTTTAGCGGAAGCCATTGACATGGTAACCGCCAATCCCGCCGCTTTGTACGGATTCGAAGATCGCGGCCGTATCAAAACCGGAACGCGGGCCGATTTAATCCTCTTCTCTGTCGAAAACAGACAAATCGTTATGCAGAAGGTAGTGTTCTCAGGGCAAGAAGTTTGAGCGGCACAGATTTCTCTGCCTGAGGAAGAAAAATCTTATTCGTTTTCGAACAAAGGAAAACGCGACGAAGGGCGATGACTTTCACGCATAATTTGTTTAATCTCTGATACTATTTGCGGGTTACGGGCCGCGACGTTATGGGTTTCCCGGATATCTTTATCTAAGTTGTAGAGTTTTATATCATTATTACCAAAGAATATACTGTCCCGTATTGCTTTCCACTGCTGCATACGAACGGCCTGCTGTCCGGAAAAGAAAGGATATTCCCAGTAGAGATAATCCCTTTCGGTTTGTTGGCCTTCACCTGTCAGGGTGGGTAAAAAGCTTATACCGTCAATGCTGTCCGGTATGGCTGCGCCGCTAATTTCACTAAGCGTTGGAAAAATATCCCAAAAAGCGCCGATAAAATCACTTTGACTGCCTTTGGCAATTTTATCCGGCCAACTTACAATCATTGGTACACGGATGCCTCCTTCGTGTACATATCCCTTACCCCAGCCATGAGTGGATTTGAATGGTTTCGCACTATCGAAGAATTCCGGATCGGCTCCGCCTTTATAGGCCGGCCCGTTATCGCTGGTAAAGAAGACAATGGTGTTTTTATCAATATTTAGCTCTTTCAATTTATCTATCATTTGTTTTACCTGGTGATCCAGGTAAGTTATCATGGCTGCATAGGTTGCATGAGGATACCGATTGGGAAAATAGCCTTTTTCTCCCAGATAAGGCTTCTCATCTCCAAACAATTTTACGTATCGTTTAACATATTCTTCGGGCGCCTGTAAGGCCACGTGAGGGATTGTGGTTGCGTAATAAAGGAAGAATGGTTTGTCCTTATTCCTTTCCATAAACTGCAAAGCTTCGTCGATCATTAAATCGGGAGCATATTCTTTTTGTGTAAAGCGGGCGTAACTACGTATGTCCAGCGGATCCGCACCTTCCGCAAGTTTTGTGCCCGGTGCAACGATTTGGTTATCCAACGGAACAATTTCATCGTTCTTCCACAGGTGTGAAGGATAATAGTTGTGTGCCTGCCTTTGGCAGTTATAGCCGAAGAAAAAATCAAAGCCCTGTTTATTCGGGGTACCTTCGCTATAGGGCGCTCCCAATCCCCATTTGCCTACACAAGCGGTTGTATAACCGGCTTTTTGCAACACTTCTGCAATGGTAACAGCGGATGCCGGCAGGGGGCGCTGTCCTTCCAAATGCGGGTCTTTGGAAGCTTTGACATAATCCCAAACGTCCCCGCGCTCCGCCCATTCGTCATTGCCGCGAATAATCATGTGGCCGGGATGCCTTCCGGTGAGCAAGGCACAACGCGAAGGGGCACATACCGGCGAACCGGCATAAAATTGTGTAAACCTCATACCGCTTTCTGCCAGGGCATCTATGGCCGGTGTTTGAATTTTTTCCTGACCATAGGCGCCCACTTCGCCATAACCCAGATCATCAGCCAAAATAAAGATGATGTTCGGGCTCTTAGATGGTTCCCGTTGATTTGAGGTACAGGTTATCAGCACAAGTGAAATTACGAGAGTAATCAAAAGACTAACTATTAGATTTTTCATCCTTGTTTATCTCCTGTTATTTTAGCGCAAGAACGGGGTAAACTTCTTTGCTTTATCATATTTGGCGATCAATTCTTTGGCATTATGAAACAGAACATGTTTCTTAATTTCTGTTGGTAGCTCTGCATTTAAAACGCGGACAATAACCGAAGCGGGATCGTTTACGGTATAATCGGACCCAAAAAGAACACGGTCTGCTCCGATTTCTTTCACCGCATATTCCAGAATACCCATGCGGGAAAAGCTGACGCCGGAGATGTCCAAATAAACGTTTTTGTTCTCTTTAACAAAGGCGATACGGGAAAAGATACGTTTTTTTACCGGTGTAAAATGCGGCAGGATAAAAGTAACCTGCCGATAGTCGCGAACCAATTGCTCAATTTGTTCTGTCCGGGCATGGATATGGCAGATCATGTCATATTCGGCAATAGTGTCCATAATTTTTTTAAAACCGGGTGTATCGTAAGTAAAATCCGTCATATAGCCGGCTAATTCACCAACCCAAAACACACCGTGTTTTGTGCGGTGTTCGATCAGCTCTCGGACGGATTCCTGGGGAAAACGCCCGTTTACCAGACAGGCCGGTATAAAACGGTTGGGATATTGTGCAGCAAGTGCGAGTGATTCGCGGTTGGCCTGTATAAAATCGTTTTTCTCTTTTCCTTCAACCCCGCGTACAGAGGCAGCTACGCCGTAATCGACGCCGCAGCGGTTCAGGTAATGAACAAAATCCTCGGTTGTGGTTTGTACGGGATACCATTGCTGCAACTTTCCGGTAGACGTACTGGGAGAATGCAGATGACAATCGATAACCGGGCAGATTTTTTTCGGCAAGGGCAGCCCGGGATTTTCTGCGGAATGTCTTTTAGCCTGTGCGTGTGTCTTACGTATATTTCCCATCGTTAACACGGCGCCGGCCGCAGCAGAAGCTGCCGCAGGTATGAATTTTCTACGGCTCATTTTTTTCATTATTGGTCATCCTTTTGTGATGCTTGTAATACCGAATAAAGTCTGGCCATGGCAATCAGCGGATTGTGGCCCAGATAATCCCGGCAGGGGCTGTTAAACTGTGTATGCGGCTTGCGCTGTAATTGTTGCGGGGCACCGCCAAACGGATCATAAAATTCCCAAATTGTACCGGTTTTTTCAAATTGTTTGGCCGTAGCGTCCAACGCCTTTTCCAGCAGTTTTCTTGCAGCATCCTGTCGCTCATATAGCAGGCAACCGCGCGCCGCCCAGTACGTCATGCTGTTCCAGGCCGGGCCGCGCCACATCCGCAGTTCAAATTTTGGGTCTTTTATCCCAACGGTGGCAATAGGATGTTCCGTAAAGAAAACCTCCGGATTGAGTAGATAGCTGTCTATATAACGGTCGGCCTGCTCTTTGGTGGCCGCCCCCACTACGAGGGGCCACATACTTTCGAATACGGTATGACGCAGCGTAGAATCTTTCATGGCCCAAATATCATAAAACATACCGTCATTCCGGTTATACAAATCTTTGCGGATAAATGTCTCTAACTCATTTTGCCGTCTCTTGAAAAAAGAGCTATCAAAACCGAGGGCAATAGACCAACGACTGGCTGTTTTATACAATAAATAAACATGGGAAGTAGCATCTATACAAGCCCATTTGCCCATGCCGACTTCGTCAAAACGGACGCCCTGATCTACGCCGCTCTCCCATTTCTTGATCAAAATATCGTTGTAATAAAATCCTTCACTATCGGCCTTACGTGCATTTTCAAACCAGGTAATCTGACGTACCAAGTGCGGATAAAATTTTTTCAGGATATCCGTATTGCGGGTTAAATTTACATAATCCTGCACGCCAATAACCCAAAGGGGAGGGTGTCCGGCATCTTTTTTTATCCATTCCACTTTTTTACGCGGTGTAGGCCAGCCGGGTACAGGCTCGCCGCCGGGCATCCATATAGAACCGGGCAAAAGACCGCTCGGTTCCTGATTTTTTACATCATTAAGAAGTTGGTGCAGTGCGTGTGTGGGGAAGGAGGGCAGTACGTCAATAATCTGATGTACAATATCCCAATGGCCAAAGGCCGGGCCGTACACATAGCCGGGTCCGATCTCTTCCCATTCGTAATCAAAGGGGTAGGCGGCCGGATGTGTGCTTTTTTTATGCAAATCGGCTACATATTGCAGCATGGGCCGCCATTCTTTTTTTCCTAATTGTGATACTTCCTTTTCCAGCGTTTCCCAACTACCTTCATTGTTCGGAGGCTGTGCGGTGCAGGAAAAAAGAAACAACCCCGTTAATACATATAAATAATTCTTCATGATAAATTTACTTTTCATCCGTCTTATTTTATACCGGTAATATTAAGAACCGTCAACAAAACCCGTTGCGTGCCCAGGTGGCTGTTGTGCGTATCAAAAGTTTCCTGAAGAGAATGCTTGTAACTTCCTCCGCCTCCACCGCCCAATGTAACGGATGGAATCCCGATGCTTAGTGGAAAGTTGGAATCGGTACTACCGGAAGTTAAATTGGTTTTGATGCCGAGAGAACGATCTGCTTGCCATACGGCTTGCAGGATATCCGCGTCTTGTGCCAGTTTCCCCAGTGGTCTTTTGCCTAAGGTTTTGATTTGGACGGTCAACGTATCGCCGAGACTCCAGCGTTTGTTTTCTTCATCCAAAGCGGAATAGACAGCCTGATGAAATGACTCGTCCAGTTTTGCAAGTTCGACGGCGTCTTCGGATCGTAAATCAACTTCCATCCAGGCTGTATGGGCGATGGAGTTTACAGAAGTGCCACCGCCAACCCTGCCGACACTGAAGGTTGCTTTGGGCTTTTGCGGTACCTGAAAAGCCGAAATTTTTGCGATGGCCCGACCCAGGGCGTGCAAAGGGTTGGGTATGCCAAAATTAGCGTAGCTGTGCCCGCCGGTTCCATGAAAAATAACTTTATAACGGTTGCTGCCCACCGGTTTGCTTATTGTCTTTAACCCCACATCATCCACGGAGATAAAATGTGTAATTCCGTTTTTAAGACTACGTTCAAAAAGATGACGTACTCCGCGCAGGTTGCCCAATCCTTCTTCACCCACAGTGGCTACAAAATAAATAGTACCTTTCGTGTTTAAATCGGCGTGTTGCAAGGCTCTGGCTACAGCCAGAATAACGGCCAACCCCCGGGCATCGTCACTGATCCCCGGCGCTTTTAAGATGGCGCCTTTGCGATTGACTTGTACTGCGGTGTTCTCAGGGAATACCGTATCCAGATGGGCAGAAAGTACCAAGGCGGGTCTGTTTTTTTTACCGGGGAATTCACCGATTACATTTCCGACCTCGTCAATACGAACATTACGCAAACCGATATTTTGGAAACGCTGTTTTATGTATTCACCCCGGGCTTGTTCCTTGAAAGGAGGCGCCGGTATTTCACAGATTTTGATTTGTTCGTCAATCGTTTCCGGTTCGATTTGTTCCAAATACAAAAGCGCTTTTTTTACCGACTCGTGTTCGGAAATGGCCGTTTTATTACCGGCTGCCAAAAATGTAATGTTAAACAGAATAAAAAGCAGGATAAGCAGATTCATATAGTTTTACCTCACAAGTACATTCCCAAGAGTATCTTAAGGGCCTAACTAATAATTTTTTTCCACGCCGGGAAACCATTTAACCGCATTATCATAAAAAATCTTTTTTAAAACTTCTTTGGGAAGCGCCAGGCCTTTTACCGTATATGTCGGCTCCGGCAAAGCATGATCCCCTATGATATAATTACCCCAGGGAATTTCATCATCTGTAGCCAGATAGCGGAAAAAGAGATTGTGACGGTAATGCAGGCGTTGCAGATTTTTCTCTATTTCTTTCTCGCTGGATTTTCGTCCCTTTTTTCCGTCCCATCTAAAATCTCCGGCTGCCAGGTCTGTTCCGTACATGATACGATCCTGATACTTGATAAAGAATTCGCGTACTTTACCACGCGCCTGCCACATGAGATAGCGCATCCGACCGCCGATTTCAACCGCAAAGTTTGGGTATTTTTCCAGTCGCTTTTCGATCTCGTTAACATCGAACTCCAGGCTGCCCAAATGGGCACCAACAAACCGCAGGTTGGGATTCCGGGCGATTATGTGATCGCGGGCGGCCATAATTTCACTAAACGAAGGTAAATCCGGTTTATCCCAGAAACTGAACTGCGGATGCTTTGCCCAATATACGCCGGGTCTGTCTTTGCTGATAGGGTAAGTTGGCATCCAGGCCTGGATGGGTTCGCCGATATGGGCGATGAGTGTTTTACCCTGGTCTGAGATAAACTTAAAAATAGGTTCGAACATGGGGTCATCCACCTGAATATAGTTACCCTCCGCATCTTTTATGCCCATACCGATCTCTTTCCATATTTTAACACCAACGGCTCCATGAGCAAAATCGTCTTTCAGTTGTTGAATAATATTTTCCGTCCAGTCGGGATCGTTGCGGTTCACCAGTTCAAACGAGGTTACCCAGGCATAATAACGGGGTTGTTTGTTGGCAAACCGCCGGGCACCTTTCATGCGAAAATTTAGTCGGGCAGTGTCCAGCCCGCCTGTACACAAAGTTACCACTTTCATATTATAATCATCCAAAAACTCGCGTAAAAACCGGGCATCATTATCGATGTGGGTGTGTACATCAATCTTTTTTATGGATTTTAAATAATCCATTTGCGCCGGAAGCATTTGAAATGATATGAACAGAAAAATAGAAAGAAACCAAATGAATAGGTATGGGTGCTCTTTTTTCATGATGTTCTCCTGAGTTGTCCGATTTAGAAACAAACAATAATCGATATAGCTATTTCAATAAACAAGATAAAAACGCTGAAAGGCAATATAAAGGAGTAAAAGGACATTTTTTACGGAAAAAGATATTTTGGGATCGTATCTGGCGGGGAAAACGGTTTTTTGATAAAAAGGCAATACGTTCTTTGATACTCTTCCTGATTTATAATTACCGGATAAGAGGCTGTGCTGTTTTTACGGAATCGTTTTCCAGTAATTTGAAAAGATTGTTTTTTTCGTATTCTATACAGATTTTGGCATGTACCCAGCCGTTTTCGCCGTATAATTCGAATGTGTAATGATTGTCGAACATAATATGCAGCCGTTTATTTATATTTATGATAGATGTGCCATGCACGTTATCATCCCGGTTTTTTCCCACTTCCCCGCGGTCTAAATTCCCGGAGTTCGATACATCAATAGAAAGAATACCATTGGTGTAAGATATATGAACATGTATTGTAAGCGGTAAGGAAAGAGTGCGGCTGCCGTGCTTGATGGCATTTTCGATAAGCGGCTGCAAAATAAAGGCCGGCACGATACATTCTCTGGATGACTCGTCAACCGTAAAAGTAACTTCCAGTGTATCATCCAATAAACGTTGAATATTGATATAGTTCCTTGCCGCATCTATTTCATCGTTTAGAGATGCTTCAACTCGGTTATAATTATGTAGCACATAGCGGAAATATTCCGAAAGCTCGGATATCATATTCCAGGCCTGGTTTTTATCGATTAAAACTAAAGCCCGAATAGCGCTGAAGGTGTTCAGTAAAAAATGAGGATTCATCTGATTTCTGAACAGTTTTAGTTGAGTTATATTAACCAGCGCTTTGGTTTTTAAAAGATCGCGTTTTTGTTTAAGATACATAGCAAAATGCCATAAAGTAAGTAGAACCGCAAAAGCGATAACCATACGAAACCACCAGGTTTCCCAAAAAGGCGGGGCAATCGTAATAAGGATAGAAGTGTCCTCCTGTGGCCATAAACCGCCATTGCCTGTGGCTTTAACCCGAAAGGTGTATACTCCCGGATTCAGATTCGTATATGTTGCAAACCGCCGCGTGCCAACATAATTCCAATCTTGTTCAAATCCTTCCATGATATAGGCGTATTGGATTTGATCATTGGAGGCAAAATTTAATGCGGAAAAGGTAAAGGTTAAAACGGAATGCCGATATGTGAGGTTTATTTTCTTGGCAACCGAAATATGCCGCGTCAATATGGGGTTTTTACCTCCGATTGGCACGGAATGATTAAATATCTGAAAATCCGTTAGAACCACGTGGGGTACAAAATTGTTTTCTTTAATCTCTTTCGGTCGGAAGGATGTTGCTCCGTTAATTCCACCGAAAAACATTTCTCCCGAGAGAGATTTGAACCGGGCGGAAGTAAACTCGTTGCTCGGTAAGCCGTTTTCTTTATAAAAATTAGTAAATTTTTTTGTTTTTGGATTAAATTTAGATAAACCATAGGTCGTACCTATCCACAGATTTTCATTTTCATCTATTAATATCCCTAACAGGATATTGCTGGGCAGACCGTCTTTTTTAGTGTATATCGTAAACGACGAGTTCTTCCGGTTAAAGAAAATTAAACCGCCACCTCTGGTTCCTATCCATAGATTCGAATGAATATCTTCTTTTACTTCCGTTATTATTGAATATTTAGTACTGGTGGGAAGTTTATAGGTATTCAAGGATAAATCGCTAGGATTTATGACAAACAAACGAGAATCGTTACCGGAAACTAAAATTTCTCCGACGCTGTCTTTCACAATACATCTAATACTAAAACTATCGTCTCGTTCGGTTAATTTAAAGCGGGTAAACTTCTTAAGGGTGATATTAAATCGATACAGTCCGCTTTCTGTTCCTACCCAAACATAATCACCGTCCACCATAACCGTATTAATTGCCTGTTGAAGGATGAGTGGCTTGTTCGGATTAATTTTATAACGATAGAAGCGTTTTGACTTCCGATCAAAAAAATTCAGACCACCCTGAAAGGTACCGATCCATAAATTTCCTTTGTCGTCACCTATAACGCTGTTGACATTATTGCTGCCTATGCTATACGGATCGTCCGCTTTATGAGTGAAATATGTATATGTTCTCTTTTTGCTGTCAAAACGGTTTAAACCACCCTCTACGGTGGCAAACCAAATATAACCGAAGCGGTCTTCATAAATAGCTGCGACGGTTTTATGATTTAACCCGCGTCTGTTATAGGCGCCGGCACGATAATGGATGAAAGGGCGATTGGTGGTATTCAGAAAATTAACACCTTCTTTGGTGCCAAACCAGTAATCACCGCGCCGGTCTTTAAATATTACCTGAATATTATTATTGTTTAAACCGGTAGGGTTGAATATATCGTGCTTAAAATGCTGGAATTGTTGACGTGTTTTATCAAACAAAAATAATCCGTTGCGCGTTCCGACCCATAAACGACCCTGGTCATCGCACAAAAGCGATTTGACGGTTAGGCTTTCCTGAACTTCTCTATCCGGATAAAAGTGCGTAAAACTTTTTGTTTGTGTATTATAACGATTCAATCCGCCGTTATATGTGCCAACCCATAAAACGCCGTCATTGTCCTCATATATACAGCGTACATCATCGTCGCTGATGCTTCCCGGATTGGCAGGATCATGCCTGAAATAGGTGAAAGTATGTTTCTCTTTGTCGAATAGGCACAGGCCGGCCCCTGCGGTACCAAACCACAAATTATTGTCTTTATCCTCGAATAAACAGGTAATTGTAAGAATATCTTTTCGATTATTTAAAAAATGATCGGGTATATAACTTTCGGATGTTTTACGCTGTAAATCAATTTGCTCAATGCTGAATTCTGTTGCAATCCATATTTTACCATCAGCTCCCTCAATAATAGCTCGTAGAGCATTGCTGCTCAGCTGTATTTCGGATGAAGAATCAGTGGTCAGATAGGTAAATGTATCGGTTGCCCGATCATACAGGTTAAGCCCACCGTTTCCTGTGCCTATCCATAGCCGGCCCTGGCTGTCTTCCAGAATGTATTGGATAAAATCATCCGAAAGTTTTTTCGGATCGTTCACGCCTTTATCATAAATTTTAAATTCATACCCATCATAACGATTAAGCCCTTCATTGGTGCCAATCCAGATAAAACCCTGAGTATCCTGATAAATCGTATTCACTTTGTTTCCGGATAAACCTTGATCGATAGTCAGATGTTTGAAGCGTAATTCATACTCTATGGAGAAAGATAAAGAAGGAAACCAAAGGAAAACAGATAGTACGAAAATGCAGAGAAAGTAATATTTATACATGGTTTTATCTCATTAAAAGAAGTCGAACGGCTTACTGATCATAATTATATAAAATAAACTTTTTATAATTATGTCTTTTCAGTAAGAACGATTTAAACATTATAAAAAAAAGCAGGAATGTCAAATACTATTTAAAAATAATAAAATAATATTATCAAGTTAACCGTTTATTCCCTTATTTTGCCGCTTATTCTTTGATTACTGTATGAATACAGTTTTTATTAATTTGCGCTTATAAGGTACGAATGGAATAGGAAATAAAAAGTTACCGCTTAAGGCGTTATCTCTCCACTTAATCCTTATTTGTTGAAATAGCCTCTAAAATAGTTTTTAATTGTACAGCACAAGTAAAACAGCGATAGCCACATGAACGCCCTAAAAGCAATTATCATTGATGATGTACGCCTTATCCGGACGGAGCTGAAAATACTGTTGCAAGATATTTCCGGTATTGAAGTTGCCGGTGAAGCTGCAAATGGAAAAGAAGCATTAGATAAGATCAGTCAACTTAAACCGGACATCCTCTTTCTTGATATCCACCTTCCTGATTTTTCCGGTTTTGAGTTATTAAAAAAGGTGAAAGGTGATTTTAAGGTCATTTTTATTTCATCTTTTTTTAACCAGTATATTCAGGAAGCCGAACGCTATAATCCGGTTGAGTTTCTGATGAAACCGATTAATAAAGAACAACTTTTTAAAGTTGTGAATCAGGTTATTAATCAATCTTCTAAATAAAACCTAAATTGTTTAATATTTTATCAGGAAAGGAGGACAAGAAAAAAAATCATTACGCAGGTTTCGTAGTAACGATCTAAACTCAATTTTAAGTGAGGAGAAGAGTTATGTTCAAAATGAAGACGTTTGTTTTTTCAGCAGTTATTTTCTTATGGCTGCTCTTTTTATCCGGAAGTCTTTTTGCGGAAGGAAGGTATTCCTGCCTTTTCATTAGTAAAAAGGGAAACAGCCCCAAAGACTCTTTGCTTATCGAACATCTCTCAAAATATTATGATGTTAGAGTGATAAGTGACGGCGCTTTCTATGATTCAACATTAACGGTAGATAGTCTAAAACAATACGATTTCGGATTTCTGAGCGAATCCGTACGAACCTGGACGCTGCAATATGGTATTCCCAAGCTGACGACGGTACCCATTCCCTTGATGTACCTGGAGCTGTATGCTTCCAAAGCAGCCATAGCGGGTTGGGTAAGCAGAGACGGCCAATACGGCGCTATTTTCGATTCTACCGGAACGGGTAAGACGGTTGTAATCACCGATCAAACGGGGCATGAATTGGCTGCCGGTTTTAACTATGGCGATGTAGTACAGATAGTAGACAGTACGAACAGCGATGCTCTGGCAACGCTGACATTTTGTACTCCGGAAGTGGATTATATCGACATTGCCCGTTCTCAATACGATGCCGAATTGTCGGTAGTGTTCGGTGTGGAGGCCGGTACGCAATTATTTGATACGGACAGCACCTTAAGCGATACCCTTAAATCGGAGAACCGGGCTGCGGCCGTGGGCATTTTTTCTGACGCCAATGATTATATCACAGAAGATGGTTATAAGCTGATTGATGCCGGTATAGACTGGATTTTAAAGGGAACACCTGATGCCATCGGGGATGACATCACCAATACTATAATTACCAAATATCATCTGGACCAGAATTACCCCAATCCGTTTAATCCTACGACAGAAATATCGTTCTATCTTGGTAAGCCCGGATTTACTACACTTACTATTTATAATGCATTAGGGCAAAAGGTTACTACTCTAATTAATAATAAAATGAACAGCGGGTTCCATACCGTCTCTTTAGACGCTTCTTCATTTACATCCGGTGTTTATTTCTACCGTCTCGTTTCGGGAGAATTTGTACAAACGCGTAAAATGATTCTTTTGCGCTAATACGGAAACAATTTCCGGATTTTTGCCAATCCCTGCCTGGTCTCTTGATCGGGCAGGGTTTAATATAAAGATATGAAGCGTTTTGAATGAATTTTGATCGTTATACTTTTGGTGTCGCTAACATTAATCAGGATATCGTTGTACGGATAAAATAAGGGACTAATGGATTATTGTTAAAGCAGGAAAATTTAATTAAAGTCCCTACACGCTAGATTAATCTCAAATTTAATAGCCAAAAATAGAATAACCGTCGATTTTTTGTTGTTGTGTTCGAAGCATCCAAATTTTGGTTCCGGATTTGTTGAAAACGGATCGGTATTTCATTAGAATATTCTATTTCTGCTCGGTACCATGTGGGGGTACAACAACAATGCCAAATGTATATGGAAGTTTGGTTGTTAAATTAAAAAAGGCGCAAAATGATGCCGCGATATGTTTTTACAGTTCTAATATTTGTCTTATCGATTGCCTGTACCAATCAGGACAAAAGTGACATATTGGTTAAAATTGGCGACCGGGAAATCAGTATTTCTGAATTTACCTCGCGAATGGAGCTGACACCGCGACCGTTTTATTGCAGAGGTTCATCGGAAGGTGATAAAATCATTGCACTAAATGCGCTCATTGCGGAAAAACTGTTCGCGATCGAAGAGGGAAGGCAAAGCGATCTTTATAAAGATTCGTTATTTATTGCATACATCAGGGGACGAAAAGAGCAGTATATGCGTGAAGAACTTTTTCGGCGTATGGCGTGTCGGCCCTCTGAGTTAGATAGTTCGGAAATTGCAGCTATAATGCGTTTGAGTTGCAATGTGTACGAGGTGGAGTTTTATAAACTAAATGACGACCAGGCGGAGAAAATCAAAAGAGATTTCCAAAAACGACCTCAGGAAAAGTCTGCCATATTTAATAAAATTGATCTTACAGACAAGGTGCCGCTACATACGGTTGAATACAAGGACCCGGAGTATCCCGCTTTACACCATGCCTTGTATTCGAGAGCGTGGGAAACAGGAGATGTCATAGGACCGGTTCGCCTTCGCGAAACAAAACACATGGTACTGCGGATAAAACGGGTTCTCTTTAAACCGATCGTCTCGGAAACGGAATACCGACAGAGACGCAGTCAGGTAATAGAGCGGATGGTCGAAAAAGAATCGAATGTCCGCTGGAACCGCTTTTTATCCAGGTTGATGCATCAAAAATCTATCCGTTTTAATCCACAGGTTACTTTTAAGGTTGCAAAAATATATGCTCAACAGTTTATGAACCAGACAGACAATACATTATCCCAGCCTCCCGAGCAAAAAGATTTTATTAATTTTCTTTCCGGCAAAACTTCAATAATGGACTCGCCTATGTTCGAATTGGATGGAAAAACCTGGAAGGTGAAAGATTTTCGCCGCCTCGTTTTATCTCATCCGTTGGTTTTTAGAAAACCGGACATGGCGCCGGAGGAATATTTACATCAGTTCAAATTAGCGGTAATCGACCTGATGAAGGATTACTATGTTACTCGTGAGGCCTATGCTCAAAAGATTGATCAATCCGATTTTATCGTACGCCAAACACAAATGTGGGAAGATGCATTTCTGGCACGCCGACATCGACAGAGATATATCGATCAGCTAAAAGCAAATAAAAAATTTGACCCGGAAAGAATGAAATCCCGTTATACATATATTGATGCTTATGTGGACAGTTTACAGAGCAAATATAGTAGTGTTATAGAAATAAACTATGCTGCTCTGAAAGATATCCGACTTTCCAACACCGATTTTGTTTCATTACAACAGTTTGTACCGTATTCGAAAATTGTACCCGAGTTTCCGCCTTTAGGAATTGATAATAAACTGGACTTCGGCAAAAGTATGAAAATAGCAGGTCTGCTAAACCCGATTTCAAAAAAAACGAACAATCAATAATTACGATTTTATCGTGATTTATTTGATTCTGCAAAAGCAGGAAATAACAAAAAAACGAAGTGATGCTGAACGGGTATTTTCATTTAAAAAATTATAAACAATATGATGAATCGTTTTCTCACCATCTATCTGAGGAATGACGAAATGGAGAAGGCAAAATGAAATGGAAGTTGTTACAGTCGAACTTCATAACTGCAGTTTTCTTTTTATTTCTTGGTAGCGTCCTGTTTGCCGGAACTACGGGTAAAATAGCAGGGTTTGTCGTGGATAAAGAATCGGGTGAACCGCTTCCCGGTGTGAATATTATTTTGGAAGGAACCTTTCTCGGCGCTTCTACCGATTTGGATGGCCAGTATGCTATTATCAATATTCCTCCGGGTACATATACTGTTAGAGCGGAATTTGTTGGTTATGAATCGCAAGTCGTACGCGATGTAAATATAAGTATCGATTTAACTACACGAATCGATTTTTCCCTTAATCCCACTTTTGTGCAAGGTGAAGTTATAGAAATAGAAGCAAAGAAAGAGATTATTCAAAAAGATTTAACCGGTACTATGTCCACTGTTCAGTCGGAAGATATTGACGCCATGCCCGTCCAAAGCATCGATCAGGTGATTAATTTACAGGCGGGTGTCATTTCCTCGGAAGATGGGATCCATATACGTGGCGGGCGTGGACGGGAAACGAAATATCTTGTAGACGGTATTTCCGTT
>DRQG01000061.1 GCA_011369465.1 Caldithrix abyssi | reverse complement strand
TTTTTTATGATCTTTGCCCTGATTATCCTGCCGGTTATCGCCATTGCCGATCGCGGGGGACTGAGTATTGTGCTGGAACAATTAAAGGCTCTTCATCCCAGGTTTATCGACCCGTTTGCACTGTCAGTGGGTACCGCCATTGGTTTTTTGGGCATCGGATTAGGGTCGCCCGGCAATCCACATATTATTGCCCGCTATATGTCTATCGACGATCCGGAACAATTACGCTTTTCCGCGGTGGTGGGAACGGTTTGGAATGTATTGATGGCCTGGGGTGCTTTGTTTATCGGTCTGGCCGGGCGGGTCTATTTCCCCGAGGTTTCTTTATTGCCCGGTAGTGACACGGAAAATCTCTATCCCGTATTGGCTCAGCAGCATTTACATCCCGTTTTGTTCGGGATTGTGGTAGCCTCTATCTTTGCGGCCATTATGTCCACGGCAGATTCCCAGCTATTAGTAGCCGCTTCCGGCATTGTACGGGACATTTACGAAAAAATTATACATAAAGGCGCGCAGATTGAGCAGAAGCAGCTGGTTCTTTACAGCCGTCTTAGTGTATTTTTACTGGTTGTTTTTGCACTGCTGCTTGGTATGCTGGCCAGCGAACTGGTTTTTTGGCTGGTGCTTTTTGCCTGGGCCGGGCTGGGCGCCTCGCTGGGTCCCACATCCATCCTGGCCCTTTACTGGAAAGGAACCACCCGCGCCGGGATATTTGCGGGCTTGCTTACCGGAACGGTTGTAACGATTTTGTGGTACAATATTCCGTATCTAAAAAACAGTATGTACGAGCTGGTGCCCGCTTTTGTCCTTTCCTTTGTCGCGGTGCTTGCTATCAGCAAATTTACCCGCGCTCCGGAGGGTATCGATACCCTTTTCCGGGCAATGAAAACCGGCAAACACTGATCCGTTCACTTGCGAGCCCCGTCCATCGGATAATATTATTCCCTTTCCCACTTAAACAGCAAACTTTGTTCTAAGTTAACTGCTTTGTGTGTTAATCTTCACATCATTTTCATTTTTATTCTATTAGCTTTGAACTTGCATTTTGTTTATCTTTCAGTTTTTAATTTTCCACCGCCAATTTCAGGGAGGTCTTTATGAAGACACCATTTATTATAACAACGCTTGTAGGAATTTTCTTCTTTCTTGGTCAATTGTCCGCCACAGAAACGATAACGGTGAACGGCAAACCTTTTGTTGTGAATAATGAGGGGAAAGCCATTGCCTGGATTTTTTTTACCGACAAAGGTCCGCGTCAACGTCTGAACAAATTAACGCCCGAACAAATGCTGACCGAACGTTCTCTTCGAAGACGGCAAAAGGTCGCGCAAGACAACCGTTTGACCGATTTTAGAGACTACCCTGTATACGCCTCGTATATCCGCTTCTTGCAGCCGCTTGTGGATCGAATTCGCGTCCGTTCGCGCTGGTTAAATGCGGTAAGTGTTGAAACCGATCCCATAAATTTAACGGTAATTCAAAACCTGTCCTTCGTAAAAAATGTAAGCCCGGTACGCCCCACTCGTAAACCGAAACCCCAACCTGAACGCCCTGCGGAACAATCGGATGTACCCCCGAAGAAAACATCCGCGCTGGATTACGGCAACAGTATAAAACAAATTCAACTCATCAATTCCGATGTTTTGCACGATATGGGATTCTACGGGCAAGGGGTTCTAATTTGTATGCTGGACGACGGTTTTTACCGTCTCTACAGTCATACGGTTTTCGACAGTTTGAATATTGTCGCCACCTGGGATTTTATCAACAGCGATACCACCGTTGATGATAATAATTATGGCGGCGAAGGTACCCACGGCACCAAAACACTGTCCACTATCGGCGGCTATGCCCCCGGTGATCTGATCGGAACAGCCTTCAAAGCTTCTTTTCTTTTAGCCAAAACCGAGGTGGACAGCAGCGAAACACAGGTGGAAGAAGATTACTGGGTAGCTGGCATCGAATGGGCCGATAGTTTGGGCGCGGATATAGTGAGTAGTTCGCTCGGATATATAGATTGGTACACCTGGGAAGATATGGACGGTAATACCGCCGTAACAACCAAAGCAGCAGATATAGCGGTGGGCAAAGGCATGCTGGTATTTAATTCGGCCGGCAATGAATATGACAACGCCGATCACAACACGCTCATCGCCCCGGCGGACGGCGATAGCGTGATGGCTGTAGCGGCCACGGACGAGTTCGGCGTACGGGCCAGTTTTTCATCCGTGGGACCCAGTGCGGACGGCCGCATAAAACCGGACATTGCCGCCATGGGCAGCGGCGTGGTTTGTGCTTCGCAATACAGCGATTCCGAATTTACAACCAGTTCCGGTACGTCCTTTTCCTGCCCCATCGCCGCAGGCGGAGCCGCACAACTACTGACCGCCTTCCCCGATTCTCCGCCCGAACTTATTATGGAAGCCTTGCGCAATACGGCCTCTCACTCACAGCAGCCGGATAAATATTACGGCTGGGGCGTTATCGATTTGGAAGAAGCTTACAACTATTTGAATAATACCTCGGTTTTGAATGGTCACATTTCCGCTCAAAAGACAGAGGGATTTTACTTGTATAAAAACTACCCCAACCCTTTTAACGCCAGTACTAAAATCCGTTTTCAGCTTATTCAGCCCGGAACGGTTGAACTGGTCGTTTACAATGTGCAGGGGCGGCGGATTCTTAATGAAAACCTGGGCCTGCAACCGGTCGGAAAACAATCGGACTATATTTTGAATATGAACGCGCAGGCTTCCGGCGTTTATTATTATGACGTATTCGTACGCGACGCCCGCAGCGGAGCTGTGTATCAAAAAACGGGAAAAATGGTATTGTTGAAATAGTTTAATAAAGCATTTGGCAAGGAATTGATTTGTGTATCAACGATACCGTCACTCTGGGCGATGGTATCGTTGTATTTTTTGTTATGAAGAAAAAATCTGTCACCACAACCCTGCTCAGCCATCCTTTTGTCAAAAAAACATCGGAATTGTATTTCCGGCATAAGCGTTACGCACCGCTGCTTTCTTTCACCGGCGGATTTGCACTGGACGCCTTTACGCTCAGCCGTATTGATTTGCTGCGCGACAATTTGATTATGCTGGGCTATCTTTTGCTGCTCGGGTTCTTGATTGTTCTGGTCAATTTCATTAACGACGACCGCATCAGCAAACCGCAAGTTCTCAAATACGCCGAATGGTATCCCCTGGGTATTCAGTTTTTACTGGGGGGCTTGTTCAGCAAATACGTTATCTTTTATTTTCAAAGCGCCGCGCTCAGCAAGAACTGGGTCTTTATTTTACTTCTTATTGTTGTGCTGGTGGGGAATGAATTTATTAAGGACAAACTGACCAATCTGAAGTTTCAGGGTTTGCTGTATTTTTTGGCCAGTTTTTCTTTTTTCATTTTTGCCGTGCCGGTGCTGCTAAAATCCATGAACGCACTCGTTTTTGTATTCAGTGGTTTGCTCAGCCTGGTTTTCGTGGGTACAACGATTTATTTTATCTTCAAGAATTCCAAGTCATTGAGCATCGTCGATTTTCGACATACCATGGGTTTGATCGGCGGTTTCTTTTTGCTTTTCAACCTGTTTTATTTTCTCAATTGGATACCGCCGGTACCGCTTTCATTAAAGGAAGGCGGAATTTACCACCACGTGCACCGCCAGGGCGATCGCTATGTGCTGCGGTTTGAAAAAGGCGCCTGGTACCAGCCTTTTAAGCGCGCCGACAACGAGTTTCATTACAGCACAGGCGATACGGTGTTTTGTTTTACCTCGGTGTTTGCCCCAACCCGACTGGAAAAGAAAATCGTGCATCAATGGCAAATCCGGAACGACAAACAGGATAAATGGATCACCAGCGATCGATTGGGATTCCGCATCTACGGCGGACGCGACGGCGGCTACCGCGGTTATACCTACAAAAAGAATATTCAGCCCGGCAAATGGCGTGTGGATGTACGCACCGAAGATGATTTGTTGCTGGGCCGTATTTCTTTTACCGTTATTCCCGGGCAAGCCGCTCCGGTCGAATTGAAGACCATTTTTCGTTAAAAAATAAAATACTCTACGGATACGGAAAAATTGCTGTTAACAAAGGTATCTTTATTGTTAAGATCATCCGGATAGATTATTGTTTTATCCTTGTACAACTCATTTAAAGCCCGGTAATAGGTAACAGAAACGGACCAATCCGCGCCGATCGGAATTTTAACGCCTACGGTGAGTCCGAACTCGTGCAGGTTGATCTCATCACGAATATTGGACGGCCCCGGATTGTACGTTCTGTCCTCGCCGGGAGGCGGATCAATTTCTTCCACAAATTGTTTCTCGGCGAAGATATTGTAGGAATAAACCAACCCGATACAAAAATCAAAATTTTTCAGCAGCGTTCCGATATTGCTTTTGAGTTTGTAATAGAACGGCAGAGATATGTATCGTAATTTGTAGATGGCATAGTCGCCGTCATACCCCAAACCGAATAAAGGCTGCCCCCACTTGGAACCGGCCTCCCTGTATAACAGCCCGAACTGAAACGACGTCCGGCGGTTTATCTGTTTTTCCATAATAACACCCACGGTATAACCCGCTTTGTACGTAGGCGGCCAGATTCTGCTTACGGATTCATCCGAGGTAAATATTTTTGAAAAATTGACGCCCATTGCCACACCAAAACGATATCCCGTACTGTCCTGAGCGGAAGCGAACAGAATCGCTGCCAATACAAGCATGATGATCTTTTTCATGGGATCTCCCGGCTTAATAGTATATTATTTTGAGGGAAAACGGAAGAATAAAATAGAAAAAACATAGACCTTCCGGGATTTGAAACCCGGAAGGTCTTTTTCACCAAGCGTTACCGTATAAGCAATAGTTTGGTTACAACCTGACGATGGCCGGCGCGCAGCACGGCATAATATACGCCGCTGGCAACATTGTTGCCTTGTTCATTCACTCCTTTCCATGAGACAGTATTGCGCCCGACCGAAGCATTTCGCGTTAGCACTTTGACTTTTTGCCCTAAACTGTTATACACCGCCAGTTCGATTTTACCCGCGGCCAGATCGGCGGGCATATCGAAGCGTAAAGTAGTGGTCGGGTTAAACGGATTGGGATAGGCGGAATAGAGTTTGAGCGTAACCGGCAGGAATGCATGTTCGTCATCTATCGCCGTGGCGTCGCTGAAATCATCCATGGAACGCGGTAAAATCTGGTAGCCTTCGTCGTATGGTGCATCGAAATCATATTGCGTAAAAAGACCGATAATATTCTGCGGCCAGACCGGTTCCGCATTGTCCGGGATTCCCGTATCTTTATCGATACGCAGGGTTAACCGGTTGGTGCCGCCATCATCGGTGATGAGCATATTGGCGTTCATTCCGCTGGCCGGCCAGGCGTCACCGCCGAAGAGTGTATCCACCTTGTTGATTTTAATCAACAGTCCCTCAAAGCTTTCCGCCCCGCTGAGCAAAGTAGCGATGTTTATCTCAAACGGATCCGGCAGGGTTGCTTCGCCATTATCGGTAATATCGGTTTGCGCGTCATCCGGCGTTATTTGTATCAAACCGTTGTATTGACCGAGCTGACCGACTACGGTGTAGCTATGGCCCGGTGTAATTTCTCTGCTGGCCGCATCATAGCGGAAAACATTAATGCCGCCGTAAGCTTCATCCTGGATATAAACCGAAAGATGGTTGGCATCAAATACGCCGTTGGCTACCGTGGCAACACCGGAGGTGCGTGCGTAATAACCGTCGTACAATATAGCGTTGTTTTGATCCAGTTGTTTCAAAGATAGAATAGGCGTAAGCCCGGCAAAGAAATAACTGTGTTCTCCTTCGGTGCTTTTGCCCTGATTGTCCTCGGCAAAAACCCAATAATCAACCCGGTTACCGTCGCTGTAAGCGCTGGCAGGGATAGTCGCTGTGAATGTGGAATCATTTCCGGCCGTAATCATCGTAACGGATTGCATATCGCCCTCATTCACCCGATAACGCAGTTCGACATTGGTTATGGAATTTTTACCGGTTACTTTAACGGTATCCACAAAATCTTGATCGGCAAAAGGAACCCGGGAGGACAAACCAAGCTGGGTAATAACCGGTGCATCGGTAACCAAATGAATATCCTGATCGGAACGGGGTTCCAGCTTATAATTGCCGAAGGAATGATATCCCACGCCGGTAATAGTGTACGTTGCGCCCGAATCTGGCGTAAAGGGGAACATCAAATCATCCACACGACAGGGGCCGCTGCCGTCGTTAATTTCCCACTCCCCGTAGCCAAGATCGGGATTAGTGCATTGCGCTTCGCGGATGGTTACCAGTACACTTTCGTACTGTTCCTGCGGGAAATTACCCGTCGTTACGGTTACCGGATCCGGAAGAGCGTTTCCGGAAGAAATAACGGTTAATTCGGTAAGGTTTTTAACCTGGTTCAGTTCATAATATTTATCCGCCGTCCCGGTAAGCAGCACGGAATCGCCCATAGCTACGTTGCCTGCCTGGTCGGGATCATAAACATAAATACCGCTCCAGGCGGCCGCGGCATCCTGAATAAAGAACCCGTAGCCTGAATTAACAGCCGTAACCGTTCCGCCCACCTTTACCGAATTTCCCTGATAATTCGTAAAATTCATGCGCAGTTCGGAAATAGCCAAAATGTTTTGTTCGCTGGTCGTGGCGGAAACTTCGGGTATTGTACCATCGGTTTTATAATTGATGTCGGCCCCGGAATTGGTATAAGGATAAATACGGAATGTGTAGGAGGTGTTTTGCTCCAGACCTGTAAAGGCATAGGTGTTTTTTCCATCCAAATGAGCCACATTCACGGCAGCCACACCATCGGACCAATCGGAATCATCCGCTATGGGGAAAGAATCCTGTACAACCGGAAATGTTGCCGATCCCGTTTTACCCAGCAAAAGATACTTATGCGGAAGCTGCGTACCGGTTGCGCCGGTCCATGATAGATAGACTTTGTCAAAAGAGACCGAATCGGCAACAAAATCGGTAGCGTGATTGCTCGGTTCCGGATCGATGGTACCGATTGAATAGGCCGTCCAGGTTACATTATCGATGGCAACCTGCCCGGCTCCGGATGGCTGCGCGAATCGCAAAGTAAAGTCGCCGACCTGGTTAACCTGAATATCACCGCTGCTTTTAACCACATTTTGCTCACCGTTACTGGTAACCGTGCCTACCAATACATTATTGACATAAATTTCCAGATTCACATTGGTACTGAAGGCCTGCATATAATCAAAGCGCAGCGTACCGATACCGCCGGCAATGGTACCGCTTTTTATTTCCGCTAACGGCGACCTGTCCCGACCCAGCGTCGGGGTTTCATTTGTTATCTGAATATCTCCGCGGCACTGTGTATATGTCCAGGTAGAGCCGTCCTGACCGGTAAATGTGCCGTCCTTGTATTGGTTGCCCGTTTCAGGGAAATTGGCAAAGGTTTCCGTTCCCTGGGCGAAAACAAGTGATGTAAAAAAGAACATGGTTGCCATTGTAAAAAGAATACGGTGCATAGTTTACCCTCCGTCTATAATCTTACTTTTTTGTCTGATTAAATGCGGATATAAAGTTACATATTTTTTTACAATAATAAAAACAAAGAAAGAGTTTATATCACAGCGTTTTAGTTTGAAAATAAAGCGGTAAATGGTAAATTCGCTTTTATGGTCATCAAACTATGATTTTACATAAAGTTAGGTGAGAAATATATATCTTTGCTTTATTTTATTGGTTTAAATAATGTATAAAGCAATTTATTTCTTAATATATTTAACGCCCTTTATTCTTTCAAAATCAGAATCCTGAGTCCATAAAATACAATGCATCGTACGTGCAGTAGCCAAAATAATACTATCAGCCATAGGTAATTTTAATTGCTGCGACAAGCGAGCGGCAAAAAGAGCGAGACCGCTTGACACATCTATCGTATGCGCCTGCCGCATTGCCGAAATCGCCTCTATAGCCTTGTTTTCTGACGTTTGTTGAAGGATTCGTTTGTAAACTTCATAAATATTTATAGTAGAAACGACCAAATTTTGCGTGTCTTCAATTATCGGAGCAAAAAAATCCGCATTTTTTCCATTGGCAAAATATTCAAGCCAACCGGACGAGTCCACTAAGTTCATATCCTGTCCTTCTCCCTTTTTACAGATGTATTTATTCCCTTAACAAAACCACGTAAATCCCTAATATTTCGAACAGGAATAAAAATAATACGCTCTTCGTCATGAAATATTTGTAATTTTTGACCCGGTTTTAGCTCCATCTCTTTCCTAATTTCCTTAGGAATCACCACCTGATATTTTGGGGAAACCGTTACGGTAACCATTAATACCTCTCCTTGATTCGTTTAACGTATTAATATATCGATTAAGAACTCGTATTACAAATAAAGATAAAAAAACCGGGTTCACAAACGTAAACCCGGCCTGTCCTTCTATTTGTTTTCGGGGTGCCATTCGCTGCTTTTAAGCAATACATCGTTGATGCGGTTCACCAGCTTGTGCGGGTCGGTCAGGTAGCCTTCCAATAGTAAAGCCGATTCGTACATCTGTTCCACCGCCTCTTCGATGAAAGGATCTTTGGGATTGTTTTTGTATATTTTGAGCAGGTTGCGGGTCAGTTTATGATCTTTATTTATCTCAAAGACTTTCTGCGGTACGGAGGTATCTTTATTCATAATATGCATAATTTTCTGCATATGCGACGTCATTTCGCCATCGGGGCTGACCAGACAGGACGGGCTGTCCTGCAATCGTTTGGATACCCGTACTTCTTTCACCCGGTCGCCAAGGATATCTTTAATCTTATCCAGCAGTTTGTTGAACACTTTTTCCTCGCCGGAGCTAAGCTCGTCCACTTTTTCTTCGCTTGTGGTCACATCTTCCAGTTTATCCAACTTGGCTAAATCCGCCTGTTCCACCGCTACGAATTTGTAGTCTTTTTTATAGCTGCCCAAACCGGTCATTACAAATTCGTCCACCGGTTCGTATAAATAGAGTACTTCTACCCCTTTGCGTTTAAATATTTCCAGATGAGGGTCGCTCTCTACAGCCTCGCGGCTGGGTCCGCTGAGATAATAGATTTCCTTTTGATCCGGTTTAGCGCGTTCCACATATTCGGCAAATGAAGTTAACCCCTCGGCGTCATCATTGGCCGACGAATTAAAGCGCATCAGTTCGGCAATACGTTCCAGATTGGCAAAATCCGTATAACCCAGTTTGAATACCTTGCCATGCGCCTTCCAGAATTTGGCGTAATGTTCGGGATCGTTCTTAGCTTTCTTTTCCAGATAAGAAAGCACCTGTTTAACCAGTGTTTGGGAAATTTTCATCACCACGCGGTTTTCCTGCAGGGTTTCGCGGGAAATATTCAGCGGGATATCCGGCGAATCAACCATCCCTTTGATAAAACCGAGATATTCCGGCAGCAAATCGGAATTTTTATGTTGAATGAGTACGCCGCGTACATATAAATCCAGCCCGATATCCTCTTTGGAAATACCGAACAGGTCGAAGGTGCGCTGCGGTATAAACATGATGCTGTTAAACTGCACCGGGGCATCAATGGAAATGTGGATGGTGTCCAGCGGTGGCTCGGTATCATAAGTTAAGAATTTGTAAAATTCTTCGTACTGTTCCTTTTTTATGCTGGATTTCGGCTCCCGCCATATTGCGGATACCGTGTTTACTTTTTCCCCGTTAATTTTAATGGGGAAGGCAATAAAATTGGAATGCTTTTTAATGATCGATTCAACGCGGTATTTTTCGGCGTATTCTTTTTCGTCCTCTTTAAGGTACACTTCGATTTTTGTTCCGCGCTTGATGTCTTCATCCAGTTCGCTCACCTTAAAACTGCCGGTGCCTGTGGATTCCCAACGCACAGGTTTGGCATCTGGCAGATACGACCGGCTGGTGATAACCACTTTTTCGGCCACCATAAACACCGAATAAAACCCCACTCCGAAACGGCCGATAATATTGGAAATATCCTTCTCTTTGGATTCCTCGGATAACTTATTCAGAAAATCCTCCGACCCGGATTTAGCAATGGTGCCGATATTTTTAACGATTTCTTCCTGGGTCATGCCGATGCCCGTATCGCTGATTACCAGCAGTTTTTTATCTTTATCCAGATCAATGTTGATTTCCAGTGGCAAATCTTTATCCTGCACGTCGGTTCCGCTGGTCAATTGAAAGCGTATCTTATCCAGCGCATCGGATGAATTGGAAATGAGTTCACGCAAAAAAATTTCTTTGTTGGTATAAAGCGAATGGACTAAAATGTCCAACAGCTTGTTCACTTCCGCTTTAAATTTGTACGATTTTGTGGCTGCCATATTCCATTCTCCGTTTTTAGTTCCGACAACTGTTTTCCGTTTTTCTTTTATGCTGACTATTTAACGCAAGTATTCCTTTTAAAAGGATGCATATAGACCGTCAAAGGTTACATATCCGGAATTTATGTAATTAATTATCCTTTTTTCAAGTTGTACATATTTTCAAAGATTAGAATTCATTCATTCTTATGGTTATCCGGCATTCTGCTCCGGTTGAGAGCAAAAGGGAAATTCTGCCTTTCTATTGACATAAAAAAACCGGCAAATGTAATTAAAAACTACAATGTACCGGTTAAATGAAAAAATATTTTTCTGTTAGAGATTGTAATTAAAAATCGCTTCGCTCAGGTTTTTATCTGTTCTGCGGCTGCAGATCACTCATCAATTGCACTACATTGACCAGCGGGATACTCACAAAGAAGTTACCCGTCCGCAGGGTTTTATTAATTTTAGACAACCATTCGTTGGCAATAAGCGCGTTTCCCAAAACCGAAGGATGCACACCGTCCAGACTGTAAAAACCACCGGTAATCGGTTCCGCAGTAAAAGTAAATCCCGCGTATGCATAACCGTCTTTTATCTGCTTAAAAAAGGAATACATATCTACCAGAGCAATTTCCTTATTCCGGGTGATTGTATCAATAGCCGTATTGTAACCTTCAATGGCCTGGCGGATCAAATCCTGTTCGTCGGGTGTGAGTATAAAATCCTCGTCCAGGGCTTCGCCGTTGCCGTTTAATATACCGATTGGGATTCCATAGCCCTGTCGGGTTGCATTTTTTGCCGGGAACAGAACAATATCGGTCTCCGGATTTACTCCAATAAGAGGCACTTTATTTCCGGATTCATCCAAATAAGGCGTGTTGGTTACCGTGTCGATGACAAAAGGTCCCACGGTGTTAAAATAGGGCATATCCAGAATATCAGGTACATTGCCCACAATCAGGCCGGCCCCGCGGATGGATTGAAGAGAATCCATTAATGAACTGAAATGCTCTGCAAATTCGGCCGGAGGCGTCGGCTCGGTCAGTTTGGTGCCGGGTACCTTGTAAAGCGCGTAGCCCAGAACATCATACATGCCGGCCCAGCAAACAATAAGCGAAGGTACAAAAGCCCGAGCCTGCTCAAAAGGCGTTAAATCTCCTGCTGCCGGATTACGCAATACTACATCGATCATCTGGCTATGGCTGCGGCTGCGCAGTTTATCCAGAGCAACCAACACATCTTCCAGCAGGATACCGGGAATACCCAAATTATTATAAGGTAGCGGATGTAATTTTATTTCTTCCGTAAGATAGGGATCAAACGGGTCGAAATCGGGATAATCGCTAAACGGTACGGGCATGATAACCGGATCGGGGATAATCGTATCGGGTGTTTTCGGATCATCGAGATATTTCAATTCCAGCACCCCAAAACCAGCCAGAGATTCCGAACCCAACCCAGGATACCCGAGCAGCGGTTGTACAAAGTTTTCCGCTTCGGCCTGCCTGGCCATCAAATTTACGAAGCTGTAACGCTGTAAAGAATCCGTTAAAGCCGCATTTTGATAGCCGGCTACGATATTATCGCCCAAAGCCACAAAGCGGCTAAACAGCAGCTTCTCGTTTGGCGTTACCGTGTTGGGATTGCTGACCGGCGCATCAAATTTACATCCGGCCGTTAAAATAAAAACTGCTGCAGCTGCAAATACTGTTTTATACCATTTCATTTATGCACTCCTTATCCGGCCTTTAAAAAGCATATCCGAGACTGACCCCGTACATATTGGCCAATCCGCGGTATTTGCCGTTAAAATTTTCAACGGAATTTTCGATATTCCGATCGTCCTGTAATAACACCTGATAAGACAGGTCTAATTTGAAATCCCAGATAACATAACCCATTCCAAACGAGTAAATGTGGCGGGTTCCTTCCGGAAGGCTGGGTTCCACATAGGCGTCGGGTACGGCCGATTCTTCCCAGGCGTAACCGGTACGCAGGGCCAAATTGTCCAGTGCGTAATATTCCAGACCCACGCGGACAGAAGAAGCATCCCGGTAGTTCCGTTCTGTTACCGATTGGGTTTGCCCGGCGACCGGCTCATTAAAATCCACCACCAATTTATCGTAAGAGCTCCAGCCGAATCGGGTGTAATCCGCCTCCACGGTCAGGTTGGGTGTAAAACGATAGGATAGTCCTACCCCAATAAAATCCGGCATTTTGATGCTGGCAGAGGCCTGCGTTCCGTTGGGAAACAAAGCGGCTACTTCCTGATCAATAACCGGATCACCGGTTTTAGGGAAGGTAAACGCGGCCGTACCGTCATTAAAATCCAACTGTACATTGCTGCGATAGGTCAGCCCGAAAAACAGACCCTCTAACGGTTCATACTGCAAGGCGGCATTAAATCCGTAGCCCATCGTTTCCGCCTTTAGTTTTGAATGCCCCTCCAGCATACGGGCGGAAAAGTAAATATCTTTTTCCATCAGTACGTTGGCCTGCATGGCCACGGCGCCAATCGCAACCGAAAGGTTATCCAGCACCCGGTAGGCGATCACCGGGTTAAGAGAATAAGTTTGCAGAGATGATTTTGTGGTAAGAAAATGCCCTACCCATGGCTGTGTTTCGCTTCCCCATTCCGAGGCCAGCCCAAACATGGAATAAAAGGCAAAACCTACGGTCAGATCGGGGATAACATTATAGGTAGCGTAAATAGTGGAAGGGGGAAAAACGCCCTGTTCCGCAGGTGTGTACAAACGCGAATCCACCACATCCGGTCCCGTAAAATCGAAATCGGTTTGAATTATCGTTGTTCCCAAACCAACCTGCAGGCCGGGTAATGCGGTTATGCCGGCCGGGTTATAAAACAACGCACTCAAATCGTTACTCTGAGCTATAAAAGCCGAAGCCATACCGCTGGCCTTGGCGCCCTGTTCGTAAATGGAAAAACCCGATCCGAATGCGGTAGAGACCGACACGCTCAAAATAAAAAGCCAAAGTTTAGTTTTAATCATCAGACCTCCAGCAAATAGCTTTCGATAAAGCAAATAAAACGTTTCCTGCAATGGAAAATTGAATTAATGGATTTAAGGGATATTGAAGCCAGGAAGTCATGCTAATAATTGAACATTTTACCCATTCTTCCAGGATCCCGCTAATCCATTGTGCCTGCTCTTTAATCATTTAAAATGCGTTTATATACGCAACGATTCCGTTAAAGATTCATATTTTATTTGACCAATACCATTTTCTTTATGCGGCTTTGTCTGCCGGCAGAAAGTTTGTACAGATATATACCTGCCGGCAGATTTCCGGCATCAAACGCGACCTTATACGAACCCGGCGTTTGTCGTTCCTTGACCAGGGTCCGTATTTGCTGCCCAAGCACGTTGTACACCGTCAATTCCACATCGTTGGCGGCCGATAGCTGATATGTGATTGCCGTTACCGGATTAAACGGATTGGGATAATTCTGTTTCAGGTGAAAACCGTAAACCGTTCCACCGTCATTAATAATATTCACGCTGCCGTTTACCGTAACCTGCACTGGAATATCGATCTGAGCCTCGTCGTTATCGTTTGTTGTGAGCTGAATTGTGGTGCTGAACGTTCCTTCCGTCTCTACCGAAGTGTAGGCAACCTGAATATAATCATAACTTTCCGGCGAAAGAGTCATCGAGGTAACATTTGTACTGAAATCCGGGTTGGTGCTGCTGATGGACGACACATTCAAATCGGCCGTACCGGTATTGATCACGGCGATGTAATAGTACGCGGTCTGGTTAAAGCCTATTTCATCCATATCGGCGCTGGCCGGCGCCGTGGCCGCTTCCGGCCCCTCCGTCAGCGCAATGCCCGATACAGAGGGCAGGCGTTCGGCAAACTCGGGATGATCGATAAAAGGATTGCGGTTGTGCTGATAGGTGTTGTAAATACGATCATTGCGTCGGCGTTCCCAGTTATCCACCGCGTCGTTTTGATGCCACTGGTACAGTGTGGACTGTTTGCCGAATAACGGTTGGTTGCTTGTGGTGGAGGGCGTGTAATCGACCAGTTCCAGATCGTAGCCTTCTTCTCCTTCGTAGCGCACCACCATATAATACATCATGCGCGCCACATCGCCTTTCACGGCGTCGCGGGGTTCCCATGAGTCGCTGTCGTAATAGCAGCCGGTGTTGCCATCGCCATCAATGTACAAAGAGCCTCCGTTGTCAAAATCGAGATTGCCCCGTTTGCTGTTCACGCTTACATCCGTGGGCCGGATATGATGCAAATCGGTGCCGGCAGGAGGCGTTGTACCGAAATCGCCATGGGATTTAGCCCAAACATGTTCGCGGTTCCACTGATCCACGTTGCCGCCATGGTTGGTTTTGGTGTATGACCAGCCGGTGTACAGTAGTAAAACATTATTCGCGTTGGCCGTATCTTCGTCCGTATAACTGAGCGCATCCCATAAATCGCCGTAGCTGAGTTCGGTATGCCCTTTGATGATATTATGCAGGGCGCTTTTCAGATCGCTGCCTTTTTTATTCCGGGTGCTGCTATAATAGCTTTCGTTATAGGTGGCCTCAGCGGAGGTCTCCACAATCAGCGGATGTATGCCGGCGTCCACCTCAATACGCAAAAAATCGGTGTAATTCAAATTGTGCCGGCTGTTAAAATAAATATAGAAATCATAGGAGCTGTTTGCGGGGATTTCCACAGCGGCCAAATCGGTGGAAAACTCGTCTTCTTCGTAAGCAGCCGCCGTTACCTGTACCGGATAGGCTTCGTTATTATATAGCGTCAGTAAATAGGAATGGGTTTGGCCGGTGACCACGCTGCCGAAATCAACCACTGTATCGGAAACGGTAACCGCCTGCCAATCAGCGCCGGCCTGCAGGAACGGAGCCAAGGCAAACAAAAAAAGTGCGGATAACAGGCGTGTAATATTCAGCATTTTAAAACTTCCTTGTATTTTAGTTATTTGCATGCTTATCTTAGACGGTAAACGGAATGTAACTTTTCGGTTTATTCTGCGTTATCTATTTGTAACTTGTACCAATTTTTTCTAAAGGGTATAAAGATATGGAATCTGCAAACCAATCTCAAGCAAGTATGTCACCTCCGGGCAAAGATGAAACCATGTGGGCTATGTTTTGTCATTTGTCCACCCTGCTGGGTTTTGTCTTTCCTTTCGGAAACATCATTGCGCCCATGATTTTGTGGCAAATGAAAAAGGATGAATATCCTTTGGTGGACGATCAGGGTAAAGAAGCGCTCAATTTCCAGATCAGCATGACCATTTATGTGCTTATCGCTGTCATTCTGGTCCTCATGGCAATCGGTATTGTATTATTGATTGCCCTGGGGCTTTTTGATCTGATCGTTACCGTGATTGCCGCCCTGAACGCAGCCAACGGACAAAAATACCGCTATCCTCTCAGCATCCGCTTCGTTAAGTAAGCGGCTTTCAAGCAGTAACTAAGTGGACGCCATCTCTAAGATGGTGTCCACTTAAGTGGTTCGATGGAGAAGGTGGACACCATCTACAAGATGGCGTCCACTTTATGCGATGATGCCCACCTTAGTCTTCCAGATTGCTGGTTAACACCGGATGCGGATGGGCAACAAAACGCCGCCAGGCATAGGGAACAACCAGACAGAGAAGCACCGCCGCCGCTGTACCCGGCGCCCAGCTGCCGAACTGCGCCAGCAGAAAACTGCCTGCCGAAGGGGCCAGAATACGGGTGAAGCTGTCAATAGCCATCGACAGCCCCAGCATGCCGCCCACCTCTTCCTCCAAAACAGCTTTACTCAACGAACTGTTTATCACCGTATTAAACACACCGCTGGCCAGCGCCAAAGGAGCCAAAACCATCGCCAGCGCGGCCACATCTCGTACAAATGCCCAGCCGACCAGCGCGGCCACCATCAGCGGAATGGAATAAAACAGCAGGTTCCCCTCGGCAAATCGACGGGTCAGGCGGCCGATCAAAACACCCTGTACCAGCACCATCAAAACGCCAACATAGGTAAGCAGATAGGCGATAATCCGGGCGCTGAGATGGAGTTCAAATTCCGCATAAATCGCAAAAACCGTGGTAAAAATGGCAAAAGCCAGGCTAAAGAAAAAACGGTTGTACAACAGAGGGCCAACCAGCGGACGGGATAACGCTTCACGCAGTTCGACCAGGCTCTGTCCGAATCGGCGCCGTACCCGTACGGTAAGCCGTTTTTCCGGCGGATAGGACTCGGGCAGCAGTTTGGCCAGAAAAAGTAAATTAAAAAAATTGAGCCCCGCCGCCGCGTAGGCCGGTACTTCCATTCCGTACACACTGAGCACGCCGCCCATACCCGGCCCCAGGATGAAGCCCAGTCCAAAGGCCGCCCCGATGATACCAAGGCCCTCGGCCCGGCTTTTAGCGTCGGTAATATCCGTGATATAAGCCTGCGCCACCGATATATTGCCGCTCATAAAGCCGGAGAGAATGCGGCTGACGAACAACAACCACAACGAACCGGCCAGACCGAACAGGATATAACCAACCACCGATCCGGCCAGTGTAATAATCAAAACCGGACGGCGACCGATTTTATCGGACAGCCTGCCCCAGATGGGGGATCCGATAAACTGCGCCGCGGCGTAGGAAGCCACCAGCAGCCCCGTGTCCATAATACCGGCCCGAAAGGAACGAGCATAATGAGGCAATAAGGGAATAATCATCCCGAACCCGATCAGGTTCAGAAAGGCGATAATAAAAATAAGGATAAATTGTTTTCTGTTGTCTTTCGGGAAAAAGGCCACGTCGGTATTTTTGTTTGATTTATTGCCTATGGCGCTGTTTGTCACGTCAGCCAAACTGTAATAAGGCAATATAACAAATTTACAAAAAATTTCCCAATGGCAGGAGTGATGCGATCCTCAGTTTTGCAGTTCTTCCAGTTTTTTTCGGGAAGATTCAAATTGGGGATCGATTTGCAGGGCTTTGCGATATTGCGCTTTTGCTTCCTCTATCCGTCCTGCTGCCCGGTACGCGTCGCCAAGGCTGTCGTACGGGTTGGCTTTATCGGGAGCCAGCTCCACCTGTTTTTTGAATTTTTCTATGGCTTTATCGTATTGTTTCTGACCCAATAACAGATAGCCGTAAGTATTGTAAAAGTTGTAATACTTCGGATCATCGTTGATTTCTTTTTCCATCTGGTTATATAAAACCAGAGCCGAATCGTTTTTTTCTTCTTTTAAATAAATACGGGCCAGAATAATTTTTCCGTTAAAATTGCCAATCCTAATCAGGGCTTTGGCCTGCTGCCGGGCTTTGTCCATATCGCCGCCCATAAAACCGGGCGCCATCACATAGAAATTTGCCAAAGCAATGCGCGCTCCCATCAGAGTAGGATCCAGTTCTACGGCACGCTCGAAGGCCGATTTTATTTTGGGCGCCAGCCATGCTTGTGTGAGCACCCCGGAATTCTGCGCTTCCATACCCAACGCCTGGCCGTAACGATAGTGATATAAAGCCGAATCCGGCGCAAGTTCGGCCGCTTCTTCAAAGGCGTCCGCGGCCTCGTCATATTCTTTCAACGCAATCAGGCACTGTCCCAGCAAATAATGAGCGCGGGCGTTTTTTTCATTTTGTTCGATGGCTTGTTCCAAAAGCGTCTTTGCTTCCTGCCAGTTTTTGTTTTTGAGAGCTTTCTGTGCGGAATCCAAACCGGTTTGCGCCAAAACGGGTAAATACATAAAAGAAATTAAAGCGATGAATGACAGATAGGGCTTTTTCATAGGTCCTCCCCGCAGAACGCTTAGGTCTGCTTGCCTTCCAGCCGACGAACGATCAACATTTCTCCGGCCAGCATAAGTAATGATAGAAAAAGAAACAGCCTCCACAATTCCTGCCCCTGGCGGGCGCGTTGGAGACGGGCTGTCAGATCATTGTTGATTTGTAATACGTTGCTTTTCGGCCAGAGTTTCGTCCAATTAACATAGGGACGGGCCAGCTCTCCCGAGGCTACATTCACCGAGAAGACGCCCATGATTTGGCGGTCATCCCGTATCAAATAGTGCCCGGGTTTTTGCGCATTTTTAATAAAAAAACGCAGGCCTCCGGAGCGGGTTTCCGGGAATATCGGAAATGTTTCGCCGTCAGGGTCTTCCAAAATATATCGTTTATCGGCGCGGATGGCGTTAAAGCCAACCGTGATCGACCGTCCGGCAACGGTTTGCAGGGCCTGTTGTTCTCTGTGCCCGGCGGTTAAAAGCAGGCGGTGCAGCATGGGTACAAAAAAGCCGTGCAGAGGAAAATCAGTCCAGCCGTTGTCAAACGATGCGGACAGAACAAACACCCGGCCGCCGTTTTGTCCCGTACGGTAAGCCGCCAGGTAGGGATCGCTGTTGGCAAAGGTAAGCAGGGTCTGCGCCGGAGCAATCAGCCTGTAGTAACGATTAAAACGGGGCAAATCCGGTTTCCTTTTATCGGAGCGAAAAACGGAGGAAAACAAAGGCTGACGGCTGGTATTGTTGTGCAAAACGTAAAAACCGCCCGGCGCCGCCCGGCGTAAATCCTTAAGAATATTTTTACCGAATATGGCACGAAAGCCGTTATTGAATTCTTTCGGCGTCAATCGGTTTCCCGGTACGATAAGCAGATTTTTACCTGCGCTCAAAAAGGTTTTCAGCCGGGAAACCATCCTTGAAGAAAGCGCCGCCGGATCGTTTAATACGATCAGATCATAACCGGCCAGGGTCAGGCCGTACAGGCGGTTGTAGGCGATCCGTTCTACAGCTAACGAGGAACTGCCCCCGATGACACGTAAGGCGTCATTCAGGGGGTCGTTCCCGGCATCGGAGACATACAGTATGCGGATTTTTTCCGGAAGACGAAAACTGAGGAAGTAATAATTATCGCGCAACAAATCGTCTTCATCAATTTCAATTTTTAAACGCTGCCAGCCGGGCTGCTCAGCGATATAGCTCAGCTCGGATTCCGCGGTTTTCCCGGGTTCGATATGCAAGCGCTGCATGGCCACGCGTTTATCGCCGGCAAAAAGATGAACGGCCGGTTCCGCTGCGCGGGCTGTGTCGCTATTGGTCAAACGCACATGTACTTTCACCGGTCGGTTCAGTTCGAACAGACGGTTGGCAATATAGGCGGTGTCCACGGAAACATTGCGCATCAGGCTGTCCCCGCTCACCGGCAGCAGATAGGTAGCCGTACTCAGGCTGTCCAGCTTACGCGCGGCCCGAGTATCCACCTGCGCTTCAGGTATCCGGAAATCCGATATCCAGTACAGTTCCCGGTTGTAATTGGGATTTTGTTCAAGCAGCCTGGCCGCACGCCGCAGCATGGGAGTAAAATCCGGCTTGAGATTGGCCGCTTGCAGCTGTTTTAAGCGGCGCAGCGCTTCCTTCCTGTCTTTGGTAAAATCAAGCGGATCATCAACCCGGGCAGCGTTAAGCAGATAGACACGATCCCGCTCACCAAAAGAGGCCAGCAGCCGTTCCGCTCCTTCTTTAGCCGCTTCCATTGCCGTGCCGGAGGCCAAATAGGCTTGCATACTGTAGGAGTCATCCAACATAATTACGGCTGTTGTACGCGCGCCGTCTCCCTGGCTGAAAACAGAATGGCGCAATGCCGGCCGGGCAAAAGCCAGTATCAGAAACAGAATGAACAGAGTACGCAGAATGATGAGTAAAATTTGATACAGCCGCACTTGCCTGATACGCCTGTTTTCCAGTAACTTAAGAAAGCGAACCGAACTGAACAGAACCTTTTTGGTTTTCTGCCGACTGAACAAATGGATGATGATGGGTATGCTTACCGCCAGCAGAGCGGGCAATACAACGGAATTTAAAAATGAGAGCATGCCGTCCTTTCTCTAATAGCGCTCAAAATAACACTCTGTACGATCATTTTCAAATGGTTTAAACCCGGATGAAAACATATCGTTCGGCCCAACTGTACAACCGCATTGCCGTTTATTACGACCATATGATGGATCATGTGGATTACGCCATGTGGGCCAAATACATTAACTCGCTGTTTGCCTACTACGGGATAAAAGCCCGGCGCGTAATCGAGCTATCCTGTGGCACCGGTAATTTTATGCGCCACTTCCCCGTAAAAAAACGGATACTTATAGCCGGCGACCGTTCTCTGGCTATGCTGCGCCGGGCGCGGGATAAAAATTTACGGAAAAAACTGCCCTTGTTTTGCGCCGATGCGCGGCAGCTTCCCTTTGCTCCCCATATTGCCGATGCGGCGTTGTTCCTGTATGATTCTATGAACTACCTGCTGGATGACCGGGACGTGCTGGAAACACTGGCCCAGGTCTTGCGGATTTTAAAACCCGGCGGCATTTTTATTTTTGATGTGGTTACCCCCTACATTTGCCGCAAAGAATTTATGAATTATCACGAAACGCACGTACAAAACGGCGCCGGTTACGAACGCCACGGCTGGTTCAATGATGAGGAACAGACGCAGTACAACGAGTTTGTGGTTTATCAAAAAGGAAAAACTTACGTGGAACTGCACCGGCAAAAAATCCGCTCTTTAACCGAGTGGGACCACTTGATCGAACAAACCCCGCTGCGGATTTTAGGGCGGTTGGGTGATTTTTCATTCCGGGCCGCCCACCCCCGTTCGGAACGCGTCCATTACATCTGTGGGAATAAATAAAACAAACAACAACTTCGAATAACTGCTTGCTATTCCCCGACCATGTTTTAAATTATAACAGAGATGCTTTTTGCAAAACCAGAGATCGATATGATAATATGTTTAAATTTGAAACGGACAGTATCGTTTTGAATTGTTCCCATTATGTTTAACGTTAACCCTGTAAGAAGAAAAAAATGAACCGTTTCGTATCAAACCGGCATCCGAAAAAATTTCTTTTTGGAATATGGTTGTTGGCTTTGTTGATTAGCTGCCGGGCCGCCGAGAATCCGCAGATCCGTCCGCCGGCAGTGGCAGGCGCCTTCTATCCTGCGGACAAAGCCGAGCTGCAATCGATGATCCACACTTTTCTGCAAAACGCCCAAACGGTGCAATTAGCCGGGCCGCCCGTGGCCGTCATCGCCCCGCATGCCGGGTACGTGTATTCGGGCCATGTGGCCGCTTACGCCTATGCGGCTGTAAGGAACCGGCCTTATGAACGGGTGGTGGTTATCGCCCCTTCCCATTTTGAAGCCTTTGACGGCGTTTCCATTTTTGAAGGCAGCGCCTATCGAACTCCGCTGGGCGACGTACCTGTTGACCGGGCCTTTTCACAAAAGCTTGCCGATCGAAGCGAGGTCTGTTTTTTATCACAAAAAGGGCATATTCCGGGCGTAAGCGGTCGCGGAGAACATGCGCTGGAAGTGCAGCTGCCCTTTTTACAAACGGTTTTGCCAAAATTTAAACTGGTAGCCCTGGTTATGGGCGATCAGTCCTACCCAACCTGCCGGTCGCTGGGTAAAGCTTTGGCCCGGTTGATTTCCGACGAAAAAACGCTGATCGTGGCCAGTTCCGACCTGTCCCATTATCACCCTTACGAGGAGGCGGTTCAACGGGATAAAAAGGTGTTGCGCGCCATCGAGGAATGGGATTATTTTAACCTGGCCCGCAATTTTCAAAACCGTTTGTGGGAAGCCTGCGGGGGCGGGCCAATTGTAGCAACAATGATTGCCGCAGAGGAGTTGGGTGCCAACCGCGCCGTTTTGCTCAAATACGCCAACTCGGGCGATGTTCCCGCCGGAGAGCGCAGCCGGGTGGTGGGTTATTCGGCTTTTGCTTTGCTAAACGATCCGGGCTGGTCAGAAAATCGTTCGGAAAATTTTCGGCTCAATAAAGAAGAACAAAAGGAACTGTTAAAACTGGCCAGAAGGGCGGTGGAAACGCGTATTCGCGAAGGCGAAATTATCAAGGCCTCGGCAGACGATCCGCTTTTACTTGCCGACCGCGGCGCTTTTGTTACACTGACCATCAAAGGGCAATTACGCGGCTGTATCGGATACACCTCGCCCGTGGAACCGCTGTATCAAACCGTCCGCGATGTGGCCATCAAAGCCGCCGAATCCGACCCGCGTTTTCCACCGGTCAATGAAGATGAGCTTCCTCTGCTGCATTACGAAATATCCGTTCTATCGCCTCTGCGCCGCGTCAAAGATATTTCCGAAATCGAGGTTGGCAAACACGGCTTGCTTGTTGTAAACGGTTACCGCGCCGGGTTGCTGCTGCCGCAGGTTCCGCAGGAATACGGATGGAACCGCAGGACCTTTCTGGAGCAAACCTGCCGCAAAGCCGGTCTGCCGCCCGACGCCTGGCAGGATGAGAAAACCGATATTTTTAAATTCACCGCCTTTGTCTTCGGCGGGGAAGATGAGTAAAGCGGTGAATTTTTTGATCGTAAGCGATAAAAGAGGGACTGTGTACGGCAGGCAAAATTTTACCTTTTTCTTCCGATTAAAAGAAGGGCGCCGTTCAACACCGCAATAAGCGCCAGACTGTCCAAAAGGCCGTACAGGGGGATGTAAATCACACCGACAAATATCGCCGCCAGAAGCGCGCCCGCCAAATCCATCGCATAAATAAACCCGATATTCTGCCGGCGGCTCTGCGTCAGATATAGCGCGCTTATCAGAGGGAACTGCGCTCCGCCCAGAGCCCCGCCAATAAAAGCGCTCAAAGGAAAGGCAAGATAGGCGCTGATGTTGATCCAAAATTCAGAGTTCATTTGATCGGCCGTAAAAATGAAGCCGAATAACAGAGGCGGATACAAAATAAGACCGCTTTGCAGCATCCGTAACAGGCGATTTATTTTGACCGGCAAAAAGGCGGGCATACGCCGTACGATCAACAGCGTTCCAAGCGCCATCCCGGCCATAAAAAAACCGATCAGCAAAGCCAGCTGCCGGTACACATAGCCGAATACGAACTGGAAGGCCAGCAGTAATACCAGTTCCAGCGCCAGCATCGAAAACCCCATCACAAACATAGCAAAAATACTGTATGCGCCGCGCTTTTTGCCTGTTAAAAACATCATCGCCACAAGCAGCGCGGCAATGAATAATACAATTTGCCAAAAAGGAAAATGGAACCAGGCGGCCAGCAGCCTTGGAATAAAATCCCCATGCTGACCACTCCAGTACATCAGGTAGTGGTAGAACCCAATGGGATAAAAATCGGAGTTAATACGTGTTGCCGGCAGAGGGGCCACTCGCCCGGTCAGATCTGCTATGCGGTCGGGCATCAGCCGGAAAGGCAGGTAATACTCGCGGATATAAATCGTTTTTATGCGGCGTTCCTGCAGGCGGCGCAGCAGCAGATCGGCCTCTACGCGCAGAGGCTGCTTTCCCCGCGCGGCAAAAAAATGGATCGAAGCCCCGGGAATGGTCGCCGTCTGTTTAAAAACGCTGCGCAGGGTGTTGTTCAGGCAGTGAAGATATTCCGCCTGCATGTCATTGATGTAATTATCCGCCCCGACCGTTTGAAAAGAGAACAGCCCGCCAGCCGCGAGACGGCCTTTTACCAGGCTAAAAAATTCCCGTGTATAAAAACGGTTTAAAGCCGCTGTTTGAGGATCACCCATCGCCAGTAGGATAACGTCGTAACGATGATGGGTTTGTTTCAGGTAAAGCCGGCCATCCATAAAATAGGTGTTTATCATGGAGGCGGAATCCAGCAGAGTTTGTAAGTTTGTTGAGGCCGATTCCGCGATCCGAATGATTTGCGGATCGGTTTCCACATAGTCGATTTGTTGAACAGAGGGATGTTTCAATATTTCTTCCAGCGTTCCGCCGACACCGCCTCCGATTAATAACACACGCCGGGGAGCCGGATGCATAAGCAAAGCAAAATGAACCCGTTCTTCCGCCTGTTCGGTATCGGCAAAACGTACGGCTGCCGCCCCGTTGGAATAGAGCGTGAGTTCATTTTCGTATTTGAGCAGAGTCAAATTGGCGTAAGGTGAATCCACCCGTTTGATAATTTCAAAATCTGTCCACAGGGCTTTAAGAGAAATCCGGTCCAATGTCCCGGCCATAATAATGAACCCAGCAGTCGCCGCCATAATCAGCCAGCCGCTCAGCGTTTTTCCGAATACCGGCTTGTAATAAACGAAAAAGGCTATCCCGTTCAAAACCATAATCCATTGCGCTATTTGCATGGCGTTAAGCACCGGCAGTAAAAGCACACTCAAGATCAGACCGCCTAACGCCGATCCGACGGTTTCGTACCAGTAAAAGCGGCCGCCCGCTAAGGATAAATCGCCGGTCGAGAACGGTTTAAGATAATGGCTGCCCAGGGTAAACAAACCACCGGAACACAGGCAAAACAGGCTCAGCCAGCCGCCGGCCAGTAAAAACAACGCCGCAAACCCGGGCGATTCGCCGGGCAGGATATGCAGCAAAAGACGGCTGTAGCGAATACCCGCCAAGGTGAGCGGAATAAGCACAACGGATGTCGCCTGTACAAACACAAGAAACCGCAACAGCCCCGTACCGGACGATATTTTTATACGGCCAAAAAGATAACTTCCGATTCCGGTCCACAACAACCAGACCGCCAAAATAACGCCGATAGACAGTTCGTTGCCGTTAAACAAAACCAAAAATTCACGCAGGAACAACACCTGCGCCGACAGCGCATTGAACCCCGTCAGATAAAAAAGCAGCCGCACGCGAACAGGCTTGTCCACTTTTCCTTTTATATCCGGTATGGGCATTTCAGCGATCCGTTTATGCTTATAAAAATTATTATTTTATTTATGCCCCGCAGGTCAACCCACCCCAGGTCGCAAAAAACAACACCGGCATCATATTACGCCCCTCCCTTTGCCGGCGAAGAGTTTGTATGTTAAGGGGGTGAGAGAAAAGATAATAATTTGGAAAAATAAGGCATCCTTTCTTATTTATGGTGTTGTCTGATAA